>JACCLJ010000091.1 GCA_013425425.1 Microcaldota archaeon | reverse complement strand
TGCCCACGTAGTGGAAAATCCTTGCACCGCGCCCGGCAGCACGGTAAAGCTCGCGGTAGAACTGGAGCGAATAGAGCTGTGGAGCCTTTGAAACGCGCGGCGGGTCGTGGATTATCGCTGAAAATGAGCCGTTTTCGAGGTTTTTAATTTCATTCGAAACGTCCGCACGCCGTATCCCGATTTTTTCCGAGAAAAGATTTTCGCTCCACGGATTCCAGGTCGCAAGGGTGTAAACGGCATCGCTTATTTCGAACGTGACCACCTGCCCGCCCTTTTTCGAGGCTTCCATCGCCGTATAACCCAGCCCCATGCAGGTGTCAAGAACGGCATCGCCCTGCTTGATGCCAAGCATTCTCACGACTTCGGCCGAATAATCAAGAGGGGTATCGAAATCACGGACGAGATGCATCCGCACGCCGTCTATTTCAAGGATTGGCACGCCGTTGAACATCCTGAGCTTGTAGTAGTTGCGATCGAAAAGGGCGAGCCGGAACATCTCGCCGCCTTTTTTAGCGTATATGAAATTGCCGTCGGCTGAATACTCAATGCCGTTGTTTTTGCAGAGAAAAATCTGCTTCTTCCTCGCCCCCATAAGGAGCTTAACAATGGTATATATTATAAATTTATGTATATACTATAGTATAGGGAGGGTTATGGCAGGATCCATCAGTTCAGATGACAAGCTCGATGAAGCCAAAAGGAAGCTAGAGGAATTCAACGATAAGTTCTGTGAAATAACAAAGGACCTGTCGATAAGGACCGGCAGCATCTTCAAGGTTCCCAGCATGGCTTATTTCAGGTGGGGAATAGAGATAACCGAGGAGAACCGGAATTGGCTTAAGGAGAACTCCGGGGTTTTCTACGGAAAAGACAGCGATGACGAGAAAAAGCTGATATACTATCCGGCAATGGAAAGCATCGTGAAAACTCCCCTTAGGACATTCACTGAAACGCGGATGGCAAACGAAATCGGCTGGATAGTCCACGAGGTTATGCACTCGCTTGATGACGGCGAGAGGGAGTTCCGCATATGTGATGTCGGGGCGCAGTTCGGGCAGGCGACGAGCGCGGTAGTTGCCGAGCTCCGCGAAAACCCCAGCGCCGAAAACATCGTCAATAGATGCAATTTTTATCTCATAGACCGTCTATGGAAGAAGCTGGGCCATGCCGAAAGAAGCCTGAATATGCAAAAGATTAATACCTCGCACATCTCGCTCATAGGAGCGGATGATGAATCGTATCTTCGAACGCAGCCGGATAAATTTTTCGATATTATAATCTCGCTTGCCTATTTCCATAACAAATCATTTCCTGATTACCTGGACCAGATTTACAGGGTGCTCGCGGATGACGGCGTGCTCGTGATAGCGGACTGGCATTCGGCGCTCTGGGACCACCCCATCAACACGTACAGGCTTCTCGAGAAAATAGGCGCCGAAGTCAAGGTTCTGAGGGCCTTTGAAGCCCATGTCGGTTATAATCTGATGAAACCCGATTCCTGCCCCGGCATAACGCTTGAGGAGGTGCGGGCAGTGAGCGAACATATCAATTATTGGATCGAAATCGCTTCAAACCTCAATAAGATGGAAAGAAAATCAAGGCCGCGCGTGCATTTCCTGGAGGCGCACGACACCAGCAAGGCAAGAATCCAGAAGCTCGAGGATGCCGGCTTCAGCGTCAACATGGACGACATAAGAAAAGCGTTCCCGAAATCCAAGCTGGAAGGGCTTCCGAAGAAGCTTTTGAGGGATTCCGATTTTGCGGTCGTCATGGCGGCAGTGAAGGGGAAGAGGGGCGGAGAATGATGAAAAAGAAAATCGGAGATCTGGAAGAAATAGATAAATTTCTTCACGAGCTCACAGATGATTTGTCAATGCCTTCGGGCAGCCTTTTCCGCATAGCGCACCAATACCTGAAAAACTGGGGCGTCGAGATAACCCGGGACAACCTGGAATGGATAAAGGAAAAGGCGTATAATAGCTATATGGAGGAATGGGAAAGGAGCGGCGATGAGATAAACACCGCAATAAAAAGGGCGATCATAGCGACCGGCCTTGGCGAAGGCGACAACATACTCAACAAGAACGTTGCGGCGATGGCCGTCGAACATATGCTGGCATTGCATGACAGCGGCAAAAGAACGCTCAGGGTATGCGATATCGGAGCCGGAGACGGCGCCACGACCGTGGCGATTTTCAACAGGATGGAAAGGTATGCCGAAACCGCGGCACTCGGGGAAGTTACGAGATTTTATCTTCTCGAACCCTCCGATGAGCGCATCATGAAGGGCGTCAAGGAGAATATCAACACCCACTCGCTTAAGATGAAGCACAAGCCGGGCGTCGTCACCCTTACGCATGAAGAGGCAATGTCGCTGTTCCGCGAGGGCGTATTCGACATAGCGGTCACAAGCGCGGTCTACCATCACATGCCGTTTCCGGATTATCTCAATGACATACACAGGATACTTTCCGATGACGGCGTGCTCGTGATGGGCGACTGGTTTTACAACATATTCGAATATCCGGCGAGGGTCCTGCCGCTTTTGGAAAGCCTCGACCGGGAGCAGAGGAATACGGAGCAGAGAAGGATAGACGCCTTCAGAAAATATTTCGACATCCCATTCGACACGGCGGCCTGGAATGACGACCTGACTGTCGAGCAGATCATGGGGAACAAAATATTCACGATATATACAGTTGCCTTGGCCAACGAGCTTTCGGACATGGGCAAAAAGCTTTATTTTTTCGAAGCGTTCGAGCCGCTTTCCGACCGGCTTAAAAAGATGGAAGGGGCGGGATTTGAAACGGATTTCGCGGAATTGAAGAAAAAGCACGTTGCATTCGCAAGATCCATAAACAACATAAGAAGGGTCTTTCCCGATTTTGCATGCGCCGTATCGGCCGGCAAAAAAATCAGGAACGAAACCAAAAAGGAACCGCAGAAAATCAAATGAATGCTATCTCTTCCGTTCCCATGAAATCCCTGAGCACCTTGGGTATTTTCACCGTCTTTTTGTCCTCCTGGTAATTTTCAAGAATGGCTATCAGCGTCCTGCCAACGGCTATTCCGCTGCCGTTGAGCGTATGGACGTATTCGAGCTTTCCGCCGCTCCTGAATTTTATGTTCGCCCTTCTTGCCTGGAAATCCGTGCAGTTAGAGCATGAAGATATCTCGCGATACCGGCCCTGGCTGGGAAGCCATGCCTCCAGGTCGTATGTTTTTGAGGATGCAAAGCCGAGGTCCGCCGTGCACAGCTCAATGACGCGGTAGGGAAGCCCGAGCAGCTGGAGAATCCGCTCCGCATCCTGCGTAAGGCCTTCAAGCTCCTGGTAGCTTCTCTCCGGATGAGCGAACTTCACCAGTTCAACCTTGTCGAACTGATGCTGGCGGATGAGCCCTTTTATGTCCTTTCCGTATGCGCCTGCTTCTCTCCTGAAGCATGGCGTGAACGCCGTAAGCTTTATGGGAAGCTGCGCCTCGTCCAGGATTTCACCCGAGTAGATGTTCGTGAGCGGCACTTCGGCAGTCGGTATCAGCCACAGGTCATCGTCCCTGCAGCGGTAGAGCTCTGCCGTAAATTTCGGCAGCTGGCCGGTGCCCTGCATCGTTTTTGTGTTTACGAGATATGGCGGTGCGATCTCCGTATAGCCGTGGGTGGTCTGCACCGAAAGCATGAAATTTATCAATGCGCGCTCCAGCTTTGCCAGCGGCCCCCTGAGTATCGCAAACCGGTGCTCCGCGAGCTTTACTCCGCGTTCGAAATCGATCATGCCTGTAAGTTCGCCGATATCCTCGTGCGGGATGACGTCTTCCGATTTCTTCTTCGGGTTTCCCCATTTCCGCACTTCCTTGTTGTCGCGCTCGTCCTTGCCCGGGGGCACGGATTCGTCGGGGGTTGCGGGAAGCTGAAGCATGAGGTCATTTCTTTTCAGCTCAAGCTGCTCCGTTTCGATGGATATTTCCTTTATTCTCGCGCTGACGTCCGCGGAGCGCTTTATCTCGCCCTTCGCATCCTTCCCGTCTTTCTTCTTGTTTATTACCGCCACGCCGAGCTTGTTGCGTTCCGCGCGGAGCTCTTCCTCCTCCTTCTTTACATTCCGCCATTTGACGTCCAACTCGATTATTTCTTCAAGAACGGCGAAGCTCTCCTTGGGGTAGTTTCTCTTCTTGAGCGCGGCTTCGATTGATTCGGGATTCTCCCTGATAAGATGGATATCGAGCATGAAATGGATTTGTTTCGATAGAATTTTAATACATCTGGCAAATTCTCTCGAGTTGCGCCACCGCGTCCTCAAGCTTCCCCTGCCGGTTCATTATGACCACTGCGGGAGCTCCGGTGAAAGCGGAGTATGCCGCAAGGAACCCCTTGTTCAGCGCGTCATGCAACGCAACGTCGTCAACGTCGCGCTTCCTTGCCGGGTCGTTCATCCTTCTCGCTTCTATCTCCTTTGGGTCCGCGGTGACCAGAATCAGCGCATCGACCTTGAGGCCCTTGAGGAAATCAAAGGGCAGGCCGGGATAATAGCCGCTTGGCGTGCTTACGGAACAATGCGTATCCAGGATTATTTTTCCCTTCTCGCCCGCAAGCTTTTTCGCGACAAGCTTCTGCGCCTCATGCTGCTTCGCTATTGGCAGCCTGCGCATCTCGTCGCGGTCCTTTACGCCGTATTTCTCCTTTTCTATCTCGAGCATCAGGTCCCCGTAATTCAGGATCCGGTAATCGGATTTTACGCCCTTCAGCACCGTGCCTTTTCCCAAAGAAAAGATAGAAGAACTGCCGGCGCATGTGGGCCCGTTGTTTATCTGCCCCTTTTTGGATATGAAGAATAGTAAATGCAATATTTAT
>JACCLJ010000072.1 GCA_013425425.1 Microcaldota archaeon | reverse complement strand
TTTCGGACATGAACGGAGCAGAAGCGAAATGGAACAGCGCGAAATCCAAAACAAACAGCTACCTCTACTCGAATCCCAATTCCACCGCGACGCTTCTCAACACGAAACTCGAAACGATAGACGTGACGGGAATGGGGGTATTCGCCGAAATGCTTGAAAGGGATTACTCGAAAAGCTGCGTGGAAACAAAAACCACGACCGGCTATTCCGTCCCGCTTTCGAAAGGCGATGCGCTCGACCTCGTCGTGAACGAAGTCGTAGGCGCCAACAATTACTATGTTTACATGATTGATTCGCCGCTCACTCCGGGAACGGTCGTGACATTCCCGAGGGACGAAGGCGATTACGAGCTCACGATTGCAGAACCGGCGTGGTTCTTCTACGTCGATACGCAGCCGTTCGCACCATTCGCCCACCCCACAAAATTCGTTCTGGTGAATGTTGCGGATGGGAGCTACCAGCTATACAACGAATCCTACAGCCCGGTAATAAACGGGATAACCTACTGGTCAACTTACGAAGAAAGGATAAACCGCGACAACATAGTTTATCCGCAGAATGCAAGCGTGGAGTTCAGCCCTGCAGTGCGCAGCATAAGCGAGTCATACGAATACCGTGCATACTATTATTCACTCGCGGCAGCGGGCTCGGGAATCCCGGTCGGAACTCCGGTGCCGTTTCCGGACGAGAAATGCTGCGAGGACATGGGAAGGAAGAAATACGCGCTGGTCATAACCGGCTATGACGAGCCGATGTTCCAGAGCGATACGGCAAGGATGTATGATTACCTTAAGGGGCAGGGCTATGCAGACGGCGACATCACGTACCTTACCGCGGCAGGCGGGGAGGCCAACAGCGACGGGCAGACCACCCTGGAGCGCGTGAAGAACGCATTGAACAACATTGCAGCAAATGCAAAATGCTGCGACGAGGTTTTCATTTACATGTCAGGGCACGGAAGCCCGATACAATTCTGGCAGTACAAGAACAGGGCGACCGGGGCGACCACATGGGCAACCGGCATAGGCGTCCTCGAAGGCGGAGTTGCCGCATGGGAAGCCACAGGAAGCACCGGGTATTTTCATAGGATAACGATGAATCCGGGTTTCGCCACTCCCGGTGCGGCAGGCGCGGCTCCGGTGGCTCATGGAAGCGCTGATGGCGGGCGCATGTTCGCTTATGAATTCAGCGGATATTTCGATAAGATTCAATCATGCTACGTAACCATAATGTATTTCTCATGCTACAGCGGAATCGCTTCCCCGACCATCCAGGGGAAGGGAAGGACGGTAATAACCCCTACGGGAAACACCGTTGCATGGGGCTATCCGGCCAACGGAAGCATATTCACGAACTTCTTCACCCAGGCAAAAACCGATGCAGGCGTCAAGGACGAAGCTAATACGGACGGGCAGGATGGAGTAAGCGACAAGGAAGCTTTCGACTGGGCGAAGAAAAAGACGCAGGACTGGATAAAAAAGAGGAATGATACGGTTCCGACTACTCCGCAGGATGGAGTATACACGCCAACGACGGAAAGATGCAGGTGCTGCCACGTAATCTGCAATGATGCGAAAACTTGTTCCGTAATTGAAGGCGACGGAGCAGATTCGGTGTTATGCCCGAAGGTAGGCGATTACTGCGGGCAGATGGAAAGGCCGCCAAACGTTACGACGCATACGGAATGCTCGAACTACGAATGCATAGTCGTTGAAAGCGAAGGGGAAGACCAATGCGTGTATGACGCGGATTGCGGGCAAAAGCCTCCGGAAGAAGCGGTCTGTGGCGATGGGAAGACAACCGCTCCTGAAGAATGCGACCTTGGAAGCACGACTACGAACAAGTGCCCCGAAGGGAAATACTGCAAGAGCGACTGCAAGTGCCACACGCTTGAAACTTCGGTCGTCTGCGGAGACGGCAAGATTTCATCGCCGAATGAGGACTGTGACGGTGGCAGTGTGCTTACGGACATCTGCCAGCAGGGGTATGGCTGCTATGCCTGCAAGTGCAAACCCATAGAAGCCGTCTGCGGCGACGGCAGGATAAACCCGCCGGAGGAATGCGACCATGGAAATACGATTACGCAGCGGTGCAGCGTTACAGGAGAAGTGTGCCAGAGCTGCCAGTGCATTCCGACTTCACAGGCAACGCACAGCGAATGCGTTGAGGAGCAATGCGTCGAGGTGCAGGGCTACGGCGAAGACCAGTGCTTCAGCGATGAGGAGTGCAGGGCGCCAAAGCACAGCGAATGCCTGAACGAGCAATGCATCGAAGTTGATGGCGAAGGCGTTGATGAATGCATTGCCGATAGCGATTGCGGGAATCCGCCCGAATGCGGGGATCAGCGCGTGGAAGGATGGGAGCAGTGCGAGAAAGACAGCGATTGCGGCAGCGGCAAGATTTGCATAGGCTGCCTCTGCTATGAGATACCCGCCTTCTGCGGAGATGGAAACCTTGACCAAGGCGAGGAATGTGAGAAGGATTCGGACTGCAGGGAAGGCGGAGTATGCGGAGGAAACTGCAAGTGCGTCTATCCGCCGTCACTAAACTGCGACTATATCTGCGGGCAGATGGGGCTTCCGGTAATCCTCGGGCATGGTTTTGCGACTGCGGACGCATGCGGCGCGGCTGCAGAAGAAGAGCCTACGACCTGCTACACTACCTGTATAAAATACGGATTCGGAAGGGTGGATAATATTGCAGGATGGGACAGCTGCTGCTGCAAGAAAAAGGAGATGTTCCCGTGCACTAATTGCCCGGGACAGAACCCGCAATGCCCCGAATGCCCGTCCGGATACCAGTGATTTTTTCTTTTTTAATTAGCTTTTTCCATCCTGTCGGCAGGAATGCCTTTCATTTCGAGCAGCGTCCCGATTCCGCGGATTCCCGTCATTATGAGCGCTTCCACCATCCTGGGCACCGGCGGATTCTGCCCCGCAATGCTGATTGAGATCCTTTCGTTCATGTCTATGATGAACTGGACTATCCCGTCCTTTCTCTTATGCGATTCGACAAGCCTTTCGATTTCACAATCCAGTTTTTTAAAAAGATTCTGGATTATGCTGAACTTCTCCAAATCGCCTTCTTCCCCAAGCGCATGGATGCCGCGGTTCAGGTAGGAGGCGATAATCCCATTCCGTTCCGGATGCAGCTTCCACGCGCCGTCCTCGTCGAATTCCGGCATGGTGTTTGCATTAAGATGCCCGATTACGCTCGTTGCGCGGCATATCGACCACTCCAGCATCTGAAGCCTTGCCATCGTATTTTCCAGCTTCCATGAGTTCCAGCTGCCAATAATATCAAAAGAAGCTCCGGCAATCGAAAGGGCGTTTTCAGCCCGCATGTTGCCCATGGCGTTATCGCCTATCGCAACAACCATCCTTATGTAATCGTCCGCCACGCTTTCTTCAGGAAGGTTCTCTATCAGCCTGCCGAACAGTTCGAGCGCGCGAACCGCGTTTTCCGCAACCCTGCTGTCGAAAACATCGTTGCTGCCTCTTGCTGCCGGATTCAGCTGGAATTCGAATACGCTGATGATCGCCGATCCCTTTTTGATTGCAAGCTCTTTTCTCGCGCCGTCGTACTGCCTTTCAATCAGCGTCCTGTACGTGCCTATGAGCTTTCCTGCGTTTTTGTATTTCCGCAGGCTTTCTATCTGCTCCGTTATTATGCGGCAATTCCCGTCATACAACCTGTTCATGCATACCTTATTCAACCTAAATTATTTAAAATGTAGTAGTTATGGATGGTTTGTGTTTATGTCCGGTTTTTAAATAATTTGGTTTCGATAGTAAATCAGGTGAACGTCTTATGAAAAGATTCGCAGTAGCTTTACTCGCCATATTCTTGTTATCCGGCTGCCTCGAGCCGAAATGGGAAACATTCACTGATGAGAAATTCAGCATGAGCTATCCCGTCGGCACGGAGCAGCAGACCGCAGGCGATGAGGTTTTCAAAACCATGTCGCAGGGCTGCCAGATAAGCGCAAGCAAATTCGGGAACCAGCCATCCTTCGGCAATTTCGTGAATTACATAAAGGGCATGTGGGGGAACGTCAGCGGGCTTACCATAGAAAATGAATACGTGGGCGCGTCGTCCGCGGATTTCACGGTCAGGGCGAGCGATGAGAATAACCAGTACAAGGGCTCGATAAGGGCCGTTTCGTGCGAAGGCAACAACATATACGTCGTCATTGTCGGATGCGGAAGGGACACATACGATGGCAACAAGGCGATGGTGGACAAGATCATAGATTCGGTGGAGTGCTGACGATGCGGCTTCTCCTCATTCTTCTTTTTGCAGTTGTTTTGCTATGCGGTTGCACGCAGCAGGAAACTCCCGAAGTGCAGCACCCGGTCCAGCCGCCTGCAGCAGGGCCTGAAGAACCGATTGCAAGGGAGCCTCCGCAGCAACTGCCCGAAGGGGTTCTCGTTGGCGAAATTCCTGCAGATGCGGACGTGATTTTCAGTTCGATGAGATATGTTCTCAATGACCCAGCATGCCTCGATGGAAACTACGAGCTTAAGGGCAATTTCATCAACGATGCTGACTGCAACAGGAAAATATATGCTTCGGATGGCCAGCTTGCTTCCAGGAAGCAGCTCTTTGTGATGGATTTAGGAACTGAACATGTCACGCAGATAACAAATACGGGCTGCCATTTCATCGGCGGGCAGGCAGTTGATTCGAAAACAATCATGGCGAATGCCGCCTGCTCTGATACTGATGGCGATGGAAGGATAAATGACAAGGACGCGGCAGAGCTTTACCTGCTGCATCTGGATAGTGAGGAAATGGACTGCCTTACATGCGGATTCGATTTGACTGGCATAAACAATCCGGATTATTCTCCGGTAAACGGAAAAACCATATTTTCTGCAGGAAGCGGAACTGGAATGAACAACCATCTCTATACAATCGATGCGGGCAAGAATCTTGTTCAATTGACGAATGACAGCGAATACATGGATTTTGATTGCTCCTGGTCGGAGGACGGCACGAAAATAGCTTTCAGCAGGCTGCCGCAGCAGAATTACCCGTGGACGATTCCCACGCAGGTATGGATTATGGGCGCGGACGGAATGAACGCGGAGAAAATAACGAACGGCGGGGCGAACCCCTCTGGCGAAGAAAACCAGGGGCCATACCCGATAGGGATAGACGCGGACCCGGACATGAGCCCCGATAACCGCGAAATAGCAATTTCAAGATTGAAAACCGGAAAATTGAACGAGCCATTCGGGGTTTATGAACTGGTTGTCGTTGATGTTGATACGAAAGACGAGACGATTCTCGATTCAAATTACGCGAACATGGTGCCGGAGTGGAAGGAAGGAGGAATACTTTTCATAAGGCAAACCGGCGGCTCAACCGAGGCAGTGGACGTGAAGCAAAGTCTTTACCTTTATAAGAACGGCGCCTTTGAGGATTTGGAAGGATATCCATATAACGTGTTCCCGCTGGGAGCGCACTCCGCGAGCTGGATAGAAAGGTGAAACTATGAAGAACAAATTATTCATTTTAGGTATCCTATTTGCAGCAGTTCTGCTGTTTGGCTGTACGCAGCCAGAGCCACCAGTTCAACCGCCGGTTCAACCTCCGGTGGAACCGCCTCAGAATGCAAGCGTTTATCCGCTGAAAGGGGTAAGCCTTTCTCCCAAAAGCTTTACCGGAAACGATTTCGCGCAGTTCTTTACCGAAGCAAGGGAAGCAGGCGATATCGTAATGTGGGCAGGCGACTGGAACGAGCTTGAAGGGCAAGGCTCACCGAAGGTAGTGGCAGAGCTTGCATCGACCTATGATTATATCCCTTTGATAGAAGTCACTTATTACACGCAGGGCACCGGCCAGCTTATCAGGCCGCTTGATGAGGCGACGAAGCAAGCTTACAAGGATAGCGCGGTTGCATTTGCTGAAAAATACAAGCCGGAATATTTCGCGATGGGAATAGAAACGAATATCATGTACGAAAAATCCCCGGAAGATTTCGAGGAGTTCGTTGCATTCTATAATGAGGTTTATGATGCGGTTAAGGCAGCGTCCCCAAATACGAAAGTGTTTACAGTATTCCAGCTTGAGAGTATGAAGGGCTGCACGTTCTGGCAGGAAAATTCCTGCGATTCCAGCAAAGCTGAATGGGATATAATGGGCCGGTTCAAGAGCGATATGGCAGTGTTTACTACGTATCCCTGCCTTGTGTTCAAAGACCCGGCCGACATTCCTGCAGATTATTATACTGAGATAAGCCAGCATACAACTAAGCCGATTGCATTCACTGAAATCGGCTGGTATAGCGAGGCATACCCGCCCGGCTGGGAAAGCAGCGATGCCAAGCAGGCACAATATGTTACAAGGTTGTTCGAGTTAACGGACGGAATGGACGTAGAGGTAATGGTTTGGAGTTTCCTGTACGATCCGGGTACTGAAGCGCCGTTTGACAGCATGGGTCTGCTGAATGATGATGGAACGGAAAGGCCTGCCTTGGATGCATGGATGAACGGAGGAGAATGAAATGGAAAAAAGGATAATCTTTCTGGGAATTTTGATGTTTGGATTTTTATTGTTCGGATGCACGCAGCCTGAGCAGCCTCCGATAATACCGCCGGTTCAACCGCCTCAAGGACAGCCTCCGGCACAGCAGCCTGAATGCAATAGTGATACGGACTGCAACGGCGGATTCGAATGCGCAGGCGGCGAATGCATCCTGAAATTGGTTTCGCGGGAAGAGGCAATTCCTGAAGATGCAGTGAAAATCACTCCTGAAACGGACAAAATACCGCCAGAACTTCATTCGGATGAATTCGAAGCACCGGTGCCCATGTCCGGGCCAATCAATACCGCAGGGGCTGAGGATGGGCCTTTCATGATGCCCGACGGA
>JACCLJ010000031.1 GCA_013425425.1 Microcaldota archaeon | reverse complement strand
CGACTTGAGCGTTTCCTTTTCCCCGGAATCAGGAGACATTGCGCTTTTCAGCTGCTCCTCTGTATAAAAGATATCAGCATCCATCGGCCTGTCAAGATACATGTAAACGGGATAATCCGCCTTGCCGAATGCCGCGTCAGCGAACTGCTCGGCTCCCTCGCGGTCAACCGAGAAGGAAACTCCCCATGCCGCACCGGAGCGCGTAAGCTGGTCCGCCGTTGTGGCCGTAATGGATGTCGAGAATATGTGGCCCCCGGTTATCGCTACTTTTCCGTCCACAACACCCATATATACGCCCTGGTGCGCAAGAACGTCCTCTATGAACCTTATGCGCTCCTCATCGCTGCTCGGTATCTCTACGTTGATCTGCGTATTCCCTATGGCATAGACCTTCACTTCGGTGAGGCCAAGCACGCTCACTCTTTTCTTTATCGCCTGCACGAGCTCATTCATGGTGGTCTGGTCAACGGACTGCTCCAATAAGACCGGTATCCTGGTTCCGCCGCTGAAGTCTATGCCGAATTTCATGCCATTCAGCCCTATATTCGCAAGGGCGAGCAGCACAAGCAATACCAACCCGGCCAGCTTTAGGTGGGGCTCCTTCCAGAAAAGGCAGAGCGCGCCAAATACAAAAAGCGCGAGTATCAGAAGAAGGCCTGAAACAGCGGGGTATAGGCATATCCCTGAAATGAAAAGCACGAATATCAGAATCATTAAAAGGAATTTCCTGTCCTTGTAGAATTCCATCAGGCCTCACCCCTCCTCTCGGCGTACCAGAGCAGCATCACCGCGTTTATGCCCCATGTCGCTATCATGTCGCCGACCAACCCCGCAAGCGCAACCGCGGATATCTCATAATACGTAGGTATGTGCGTCAATGCAGCGAGTACGAAGAGCGTCCCGAACGCAATGACGGCCGCGACCGACATCGTCAGGCCCGTCTTCATCGCATCATGCGCCTTTTCGCGCGGGTCCCCCTTTCTCTTGAGCATCCTCATCGTAAGGAGTATGTCCGTATCGAGCGAAAATCCAACAAGCATGAGCAATGCCGCGAATGCAGGCAGCGTGAACGGTATCCCAAACAGGCCCATAGCGCCCAACGCGATTATAATATCGCACGCCGCGCCGGTTATGACCGCTATGCTCGGCACCACCACCCTGAAGAAAGCGAAAACGAAGACCGCGCTCAGTATCGCGGAAAGCACGGCCACCCGTATCGCAATCTCTATGAAGTGGGTGCTGAGCATCGGGCTTACGGTCTGCACCGAAATAGAAGTATACTCAATATATTTGTCTATCGGCTGCGTTACCGAAATCTGGTAATTGGAATAGACTTTTTTGTAAGCATCCATGAACGTGTCTTCAAGGTCGTTGACGCCGCCTATAAGCTCTGCCTTCGTGTTAACTCCCGCAAGCACGAACATCTCGTCCGCCACCGCATCGATCTCCGCCCTTTTCGCCTCGTACTCGGCCCTCTGGCTCTCGTTCATCTCCGCCATTATCTCAAGATTAGTCGCTTCGGGCAGCAGCTTCTCGAATTCGTCCTTCAGCCCCTCCGCATTCACCAGCGCATCGCTCTGCGGGAACTCGATTTCCGCCTTATAACCCACTGCGGTTTCGAAAATCCGCACGTCCGCGTCAAGGCCCTCGGCCGCAAGCCTTTCCTCCAAATCCGCGCTGTCTATCTGGTTGTCAAGCGTAAGCGAGATGAGCGTTCCTCCCCTGAAATCCACCCCCATCTTTATCGTGGGTATGAAGAAAAGCGAAATGGCCACGAGCAGCAGCGGCACTATCGCAAGCAGCCTGTAGTCTCCTCTGAAGATATTCGGAAATTCCATTTTTTCCCCTTGAAACGCTGTCCTTCAGCCCTTCCCGCCTTTTTTATGCGCCTTTTTTCCGCCCTTTTTCTCTTCTGCGGGCATACCGGCTTCGCCGGGCGCCATGAAAAGCGGCGGCGGCATAAGATGCGGAACCAAACCGAACGGCCTTGTAAGGAAAAGCGCCGTTACGGATGCGTTGGCATTTATCATGTTGATTGCGTTCGCGCACAGCTCCGGAGGCACCTCTTTTTTCTTTTCCCATCCCTCGACAAGGCGTTTTATGTTCTGCGGCGTGTCCGTGCAGAACGCGATGCCCTTCAGCCTTGCGGAAGCAACGTCCGGAAGGTAATTCAGATGATATGCGAATACGAGTGAAGCCGTTGCATCCTCGTGCTTCGTTATGCTCTCTATGTTGAGCCCCACTTCGAAGCTCTGTGTCGGGTTTTCTGTGACAACCACTATCTCAGCCGCAGTAAATCTCATCCCTAGAATTTCAAGCATATTAGCACCGCATCTTATGGGGCGGCTTATAATTTAAACCTTTTTCCATCGCATTTTTAAGGTTTACATCACTTATTTATATACATGGCAACAGTTGAAAAACGAGGGCACTGCACCGAGCCGCAGAAAAAAGAAGCGCCGCCTGCCGGACCGCGTTTCCGTTTCACGAAATATCTCGTTGCGCTCGAAACGGTTGCCCTTCTCGCCTCACCATTTCCGCTCAGTTTTATAAATAATAAAGGAGGTAATCCCGCTATGGCACAGAAAACCGTCGCAACCCAAAAACCAGATGTCAGTCAGAAAGTGGACGAGGCGCTGAAATCGATTCTTGCTTACATACGGACTGGAGATGCCGCAGAGCTCGAAGCATTCGAGAGCGCCACGAAATCGCTCAAGCCGGGAAAAGGCGAGGAGCCCGGCGAATCCGCCTGGTTCAGCTATCAGTTCGGCAAGGCTATTGATGCCCAGGCCGCAAAGGACCCGGGGGTCAAGGGATTTCTCGATGCATATACCGCAAAGAAAGGCTCCCCGGACGCCGAAAAGCTGGTTGCCGTCCTGACGGAACTTTACGGTTCCACGCGCGAGGATGCGGAGAAAAAATACGGGGCCGACGTATGCGACAAATTCGCCAGCCTTATCTCATGGAGGCTTGCGGCATACGCATCAAACACCGCAATCGATGCCTTCAGTGCAGGCAACCTCGAGGACGCAGCAGAAGAGCTCGCAAGGGTGGCGGCAATCAACATACTAGGAACCCCGACTGAAAAAACGGAAGCATTCATGGTAAATTTCGATGCGCTTCTTGCAAAGAAGCTGACTCCCGAACAGGTCGCCCTCTGGGATGCGTATGAAGGCTACTGCGAGGGCAAGAAAACTCCCATGATGAAGGAGCTTCTGCGCGAGATAGGCGACTGCGCAAAGATGATAAGCGATAGCGGTACGGGACCAGCGGAAAAGAAATACGGAAAGGACTTTGTTAGCGAAGTGCTCGCATTTACAAAGCTCATGCCGGTAGCCACCAAAACGACCGGGCTTCCCGCAGAGGAACTAGTCAGCATGCTAAAGGACGGCAGGACCGCGGAATTCCTTTTCCACGCCGGCCTTTCTGCAGCGCCGATAGGGGAAAAGAAAGAAGTTTCCGAGCGCATAAAGGCATTCCAGATGCTTTTCAACGAACTGGTCGAAGGCGATGAATCCTTCCGCAGCTATCTTAAAAAAGAAAAGCAGAAAACCCTGCTGAAGGGCGTAAAGGAAGATGGCGATTACGCGAATGCACGGAGTGCGATAACCGCGCTCTCGGCATACCTCGCCGGAGTGGCCGGGAATCCGGAAACCGCGCCGGCGTTCAAGGCAGCGCTCGTGGATATGGAAACCGACGTCACAGCCATCAAGAAAGGAACGGTGCTCAGCGAGGCTGCGCTCAAGGGGCTGATATTCTGCCTTGGCATAAAACCGCAGGCATTGAAGGCAGTGCCGCTTGAGGAACAGGTGAAAGGGCTGAGTTCCGCGGAGCGCGATTTTTACAATACAAATCTGAAGAGCTGGCTTGAGGAAAAAACATCCGAAGAGGAGGGCTACAAAGTCGTAAGCCTGAAGGGCCTGATAGGAGACCTTACATCGCAGGTCGCCGCAAAGAAGCTCAAGCTGCCGGTAGACCAGAAATGGCTCGATGCACAGCAGCAGCTCAAGACGTTCAAGATGAAAAATTACCTCCAGGGCAAGGAAGCCGAATACAAACCAAGCGAGGTTACGAATGCAATCATGAAAGGCGAGGGGATAGGAGATGCACTCAAAACCCTTGTCATAGGAAAGGACGCCGTCAGCACGAAAACCGCAGCCGCAGGGGATTTCTGGAGGGTGCGCACGACCGAGCTTCTTCTGGACACTTTCATCGCAAGCACGGACCTCTTACTCTCGGAAGACGAGTTCGCGCCTTACGTTGAGAAGCTTGGCAAGGTAACCATAACGCTTGACGGCAAATACGAAATGGCCAAGGAAGGCGAAGCAGTCAAGGCAGTACAGGAGCTCCTCTTCAACCACGCGACGAAAAGCGACCGGTTCAACGAAGCGCTCAAGTTGATAGGAATAGACTACCTTGCGGACCTCAAGCCGAGCGGGGTTTTCGACGAGAAAACCGCAAAGGCGCTCGCCGCCTTCATAGCGATTTTCAGGGGCACATGGGACAGCGAAAAGCAGCCATTGCTCAAGGGCGCGAAGCCCGCGCCGTCGGAAGACGTCGTGCTCCCCTTCTTCTCCAAGAAGAAGTAGGGGTTTTTTATACTTTATTCTCCTAATATTATAACTATATGCCGTTCAGAAGATTTCTCCTAGCTACGGTCATATCCGGCAGTTTCTGCCTCCCCTGCACCGTCAGCGCCGAAGTTGGCAAATTTAAAAACTCTAGCGAGCAGAATTATAGTATGGCAGAGAAGCAAAAAGCGGTGGCAAAGAAGACCGGCGAGGAGGAAATGAAAAAGCTGCTCGAGAACGCGATGGCAGCACTCAATGGTTTCACCCTCACGGGAGATTCGCAGAAAAAGGATGCGTTCCTGAAAATCTGGAACGAAAACAAGAAGGACGAGAAGTTCGTTGAGAGGATTGCAAAGGCGTTGAACGAAGACGAACTGCTCTACAATCTCAGGAAGGCGTACAAGGATTATAAGGGCAAGGATGTCAGTGCAATCGAGCTCATCATCGATATCGAAGCAGCGCACAAGGAGCTCGCCAACAAGACCCCCAACTACTCATCCATCGAAAGCAAATTCGGAGAAGAATTCGTATCCGCATTACTGGATGGCATTTCGAAAGAGGCGTTCGAAAGGCTCGAGAAATTCGTGCTCACGGGAGAAAAACAATACAAAGAGGCCTTCCTCCGGATATGGGAGGTACACAAACACCGCAAGGATTTCGTGGACTCCTTATTCGATGCTATCAAGAGCGAACCAAAGATATTCCAGCTATACGGCGCCTACGTGGAGTTCATAGGCGCAGAAGTCCCACCGCGCGATTTTCTGGACGCGGTTTCAACAGTATACACGGAGCTTGAAAAGAAGAGCCCGAATTACGACTGGCTTTACGAGACGTACGGAAACTCATTCGTGGAAAGGGCGCGCGTGACGAAGCAGCTGAAGCCGGTCAAGATGCCGCCAGAGGAATTCGAGCGCAAGCAGATGCTTGAGGAGACCGCAACGAACGTCGGAAAAGTCAGCAACAAGCTCAAGATACTTGAAAAGCGCATCGAGACCGATCCGTCAGTCTTTGCCGCAAAGGAGGTTCTCGAACCGCAGATGAAGCAATGGAAGAAATGGGTGAAGTCGGCAACAACGCAGGACCTCGGCAAACTCAGCACCGCGGAGCTTAAGGAGATAAATGAAAACATGAAGAAGATAAACGCGGAGATGTTCACGGACAGTGAGCTGAACGTTGCCGCAAGGCTCTCCCTGAATTTCGTGAAGCTCGTGCAGACCGGGAATGCGAATATCCTGACCGATTTCCAGAACGCCTTCAATTCCTACCAGTCGCTTTCAAAAGAAAAAAAAGAGACGCTGGACAAGATTGTCGAGCTGCAGATAAAGGCTGCAGACGAAGAGTACAATAAGGGCGTAAAAGCAATCGTGGGAGTGCCGTCCACGGAGGAGGAAATGGAAAAACTCTCCCCGGAAAAGAAGGTGGAGCTTGATGAAAAGCTCAAAATGTACTCGCTGAACCTTTACGATTTCGTAATGGATATGGCTAAAAAAGAAGCCGCAGTTTCCCCGCCAGGCCCGCTTCCCGCAGGCGAACTTTCAACTGAAATGCTCGCCGGAGACTCCATCGGCTCGCTCAAAAGCTACATGCTGACAGGAAGCAGCGACTGGAAGAAAAGATTCCTTCTGGTCTGGGATTCAAACAAGGACAACGCGGAGTTCAAGGATGCATTCGGAAAGGCGATAGTTGACTCGCCCGAGATTTACGCGCTTATCGCAGCCTACATAAAGGCGACCGGAAGAAGTCCCGGCGGAGCAGAGCTGTGCGAGGCAATAAGCGAGGTTAAGAACAGGCTGAAAACCGAAAAGGAAGCCCTCGTAACGCAGTACGGGGAGGATTTCGTAAGCCTCATCGAAAAAACCAAGGAACCCACCGGCGAAGGCCATTTCGTCGAGACGCTTTCTTATATCACGAACAATGTGAGTTTCGTATACAAGCAGATAAACCAGGCGCTCAGCATGCAGAGCATCGACAATGCGGCAGACCTCAAGATTGCAAAGGAAGCATACGAGGCGCATTTCGGAAAGGATTACACACTGCTGAACTATTCGATAAACTTCCCTGCGCTGAAGCAGGCCTTCGGAGTTGCGACCATCGAAGACCTTGCGGCATGGCTGAAGGATAACAAGGACGTGAGCGAGGCGAAAACAGGCCTTAATCTCGAGATACAAACCTACGGGAATTACAAGGATTCGAACAACCTCTGGGGCGGCCTCGGAGCGGGCGAGGCGCAGGAGAAGCAGAGGATAATCACGCTGCAGAACAAGCTTTCAGTTACCGATTCGATAATGCTTGCGAACGTAATGGACAAACTAAGCGGCGGCGAATACGGCTACAGCAAGCAGACAACCACAAATATGGTGGTCGATGGCGTCCTCCTCCTGAGCGAGCGCGACGCATACCTGATTCCCTCTTATCTAGAGAATGTCATAAAACCGCTCGCAAAATCGATGAAAAGCGAAGAGGATTTCCAGAAGGCGCTGGCTGCCGTAAACGTTTTCATAGAAACGCGCTACAACAAGAGCGGCATGATGTCTGTTTATGCCCGCCTCTATTTCCTTGACAGGTTCGAGATGATGGGGAAATTGATACCCAAGCTCGGCTCGACAATCGGCCACGAGGAAATATTCGCGGAAACATGGGAGAAGCCGGGCAACTACGAAACGCATCCTTATTACAAGGTGAAGGAACCGTTCCTGTTCGGCAAAGACGCATTCACGATACCAATGTACAATACACAGCCATATTCGCTTTCGCTGCTCGCACCCGGCGTGCCGTCCATGCCCGGAGACCCGAACCGGCTCGTATGGGGATTGGACTTCTTCCCAGGAGCGAAGACGGAGTACGACTGGCTCTATGGCCAGCTTTATCCTCCATATGACAAGATGTTCAAACCGGCAGTTCCCCCGTATTACACAATCGGGGGAATAAGCGCGGAGAGGGTAATGAAAGAACTGAGCGCCATCTTCGGTGTCATGCCCGCAATCCCATATTCATCAAAATTCCTCGGCGCTGCGCTCGAGGCAGGTGCATATGCTGGCGGAAGCGAGAAGGGAACCGGCCCGAGCTGGGAACTCGGCGCAAAGGGAGCAGGCACAACCCCGACCGGCGGAGTTGCAGGGGAAGTGATAGGCGGTAAGCTCGAAAAGGAAGGCCATATTCTCGGGGAAGCAAGCGGCGGCGGGCTGAAGCCCGGAATCCATAACTTCACAGTGAAAGGGGAATGGAAAGGCACGGAAGAGGAAAACAGTGAAAAGATGGACACGGAATACTGGGAGGCCCTCGCACAAAGCTACAGCGCGATAGCAAAGGACCAGAAGGCGGACATGCTCGTATACTTCTACGGTTTCGGTGCACCTGTGCCGGGCAGGGAAGAGAATATGGATGGCCTCAAGACCGGCGTCGATGGCCTGAAAGAGGCGATACTAAGCGGCAACGATACAGCGATGACATCAGCAGTGGATTCGCTAAGGGACAGCGCAACAGCGCTAAGCTGGGATTCCCATGCGCAGAGCGACCTGAACGGTTACCTGGATAATATGGAAGCTGCACTGGCCAGCGGCGACAATGCGGCATTTGCAACCGCCGCGGATTCTTTCGAGAAGAGAGTGAACAAAATCGACCCTGACCTTCTCAGGCTAAAGGGCAAGCTCTATTTCATCACAAAGAACGGAGACACCTACCAAGTCGCTTATGGAAAGGACACCGAAACGGAATTCATGAATTATCTTTTCGGCGAAGCGGATACGAAAAACGTATATGGCTCGGTCAAGATGCTGGGCAAGGAGATGTTCAAGGAGGAAGCCCAGCTCGGCGGCTTCAATGGAGCGGCGTTGGGAATAACCATACCCGCAAAGAAAAAAGGTTTCGCTGCAGCGGGCCTCGGCGAAGCGGTGCCGACGCTAAAGGGCGAAAAGATGGCATACGAAGAGGTCGCCGCAGGCGTTTCGGTTTCAAAACTATACAGCGAAGGCGACGTCACAATCGGCATATTCCGAGGTTCGTCCGTGCCTACGTTCAAGAAAGGCGAGCAGGCATACTCCGGAGAGCTTATACACAAGAAGCTTGCGCTGAAAGATAAAAACGAAGCCGCCTATGAGATACGGCTCCTCGGAGGCAATCCGCTTCTTATCGGCGCGGGACTGATGACTGAAAATGTCATCTACCCGGGCGTAGGCGCAGGAATACGTGGCGGCTATGGCGAATTCAACCTGAACAAATATTACAGCCTTCTCGATACGGAATCCGCGGAGATTTATACGAAGGCGAAGAACCTGCTTGTTAACGCATATGCATGGAAAAAAGAAGAAGCGGACAAGATAGGCTGGTTCCTTGCTGGCACATACATGTACAGCAATATCGAAGGGATGTACAGCGAATTTAACGAGGAGGGCGTGCTGGAGAGCGGGCAGACCGAAGAGCTTAAGCATTTCGGGATGGGGCTCCTGATGCTATGGAGCAAGAAGCACAACTTCATGGCCGGAGTGGCAAAGGCGCCGGGCTTCCTCTCAGCGATGGACATCATAGACCAATCTCTTGTGCAAATCGGGCAGAACCCGGACAACCAGGAGAACATAATCAAGGGTGCCATCGACCAGATAAATGGTGTGATGAAATACGACATCTGGAAGGCGGCGCTCGGGTACGGCTATGATTCGCAAGGCAAGTTCAAGACGTACATCCTCGGTTCTGCAGAGCTGAATGACAAGACATACGCGTGGGGAAACCTTCGCGGGCTCATATTCTTCAACGACAAGGTTTACTCGGATACGATGGCAACACTTTACACATACCAAAAATCAACCTACATGGATCTTTTCAGCGGCCTTGGTTTCCCGCTGACGGTTGAGATCGGCACGCCAACCATCGTTACCAATAAAGGCGCGCAGAAAGAGCTCGAAGCGGAAAAGATGCTGAAGTTCGCAAATGAAGTAAAGGCGCAGTTTGTCGGCGTGGTTGCCTACAGTTCGACATCGCTGACAGAAGAGGACGCCAAGAGCTGGGACGTCATGCTTTCAAGCAAGCTCCTCAGCAAACCGAAAGAATCTAGCGGCGTTTATTATGCGCGCGTTGCGGAATGGGCCGAGGAAGGGAAGAAAGGCACGATAGAAATCGGCGGCGAAGATGAAGCGAAAGCATGGAGCAAAGCAGGCTTCCTGGTGCAGAAGATAAAGCTCGGTGAGAAGGATGGAAAGCTGGCATTCAGGTTCCCTGACGCGGGTGCGGATGCAACGCTCTTCAACAAGATGAAGATAATGGGGGGCCCGACGTTCGGCATACTCGAAGCGACAAAATACGAGGCAGGTGTACAGAAAAAAGAGCTCGGCATGGAGTTCAGGGGTTTCAGCGCCCAATGGCTGCTGCACATCCTGCAGACGAACAAGGACAGCATAATCGCGGGCGTTGTATACGGCCAGAAAGAATACGCGGAAGCAACAGCAACATCGGAATTCAAGAAAAAGCTCACGGAATGGCAGGTCGTCCTTGTAGGCACGAACAAAAAACCGACCTCGGCATTCGAAACAAAAGAGGCAGCTTATTATTTCATGGTCGACTACCAGACGCAGACCGTTACCGTCGGCACGGCGGACGATTTCAAGGAATGGAAGATAATCGCCGGCGTTGACTGGGGCAAGATAAATCTGGAAGGAGAGGCAGAAACATTCAAGCTGCTTTTCATATTCGGGCAGAAGAACATAGAAAAAGCCTCTGGAGTCGGAACCGAGACTACAAAAGTAAAGAAGTGGATTGCCGCAGGCGGGCTCGCGTATGAAAAGGCCTCGCCAAGCATAACATTCACAATCAGCGGTATGGGCGGCTACGGGCCTTATCCGACGCAATTCGGTCCTCATTCCATATGGGATTATGGCGTGCAGCCTTTCAGCCCCTACAGCACGACTAAGCCTATGGAAGAGCAGTGGTGGATACTTTTCAATATGGGCCTCAAATGGTAAGTGCTATTGCTTGATGAAATGTAAATTTCATCAATCGTGAACGAATTGTCGTTCACGACTTAAGGACTATCTTCGGCGGCACCAGCGGCGGGATAAGGTTTACCGAGCGTGCGACGAGAACGCCGTTTACGCCGGCAGAAGCATTAATCAGGTTAAGAATAGGCTCCGCTATCTCGGGCGGAAGCTTCTTCTCCTTCTCCCACATCTTGGCGAGCTTGTTTGCCTTGTCGTTGCTCTCCCTTCCGAAAACCATCCCGTATAATCTCAGGAACCCGACATTCGGCCTGTAATTGGCGGCATAAGTGAAAGATATCCTGATTTCTCCCTTTTTTACCTCCAGCCCGTCCAGGGTTATATTGACATTGACATCCGTCGCCGGAGCTTCCTTGTCCTTCCTCGCATCAGTTCCGTTAATCTTTATGCCGAGAATTTCCATAACCATCCCGGATGGATTTTCCCGTTTTGGTTTATAAAACTTCTTCCTGCTTAATCTTTCATGGCTTCTGTTCATGTTGTGGGCGCCGGACCGGCAGGATGCATCGCCGCGATAAATGCGATAGGTGCGGGCCACAGCGTTTTCATTTCGGAAGAGCACGGCCCCGACGGATTTCCAAAGAACTGTTCCGGCCTTTTTTCCATCGAGGGGCTCGAGACGCTGAAGAAGTATGTTGATTACAGCAGGTTCGTGATAAACGGCATACGCGGCGCGGACATATATTTCGACGACGTTCTTTTCAAGGTCAGGAGGAAAGAGGCAGTTGCATATGTCTGCAACCGGGAGGGCATTGACAAATCGCTTGCCATGAACGCGGAAGGCAGGGGGGCCAAGATTTTTTACGGCGAGCGCATAACGGGCAATTTTCGCTCAAACAACATCATCGGTGCGGACGGGGCGAATTCCGTTGTCGCGGAAAATTTCGAATTCCCCAGGATCGGCCGCTACGTTGCCACGCTGCAAAGGGTCATAAATTACAAAAAGGAGGAGAACGATACGGTGGATGTCTATCTCTCATCGAAAATCCCGGGATTTTTCGGCTGGATAATTCCCCACAGCGAAGAACGGGCGGAGGTAGGCGTAGGCGTTGAGTTGCCGAACAATGTCCGCAAGGCATGGAACCATCTCCTCAAGCTCAAAAAAATCGAGGCTGAAAACCCCCATGGCAGCGTGATTCCTGTCGAGATAAGGAAGCGTGCGGGAAAGGAAATCGGCGGGAGGAGAGTGGTCCTTGTCGGGGATGCGGCGGGCCAGACGAAAGCAACGACCGGAGGCGGGGTGATTTTCGGCGCATGGTGCGCTGAGATAGCAGGAAGGGAAGCATTGAAGCCGAGATGGTACGACCTCGAGTGGCGCGCCCGCTACGGCCACGAGTTCATACTGCACAGGAAGATAAGGGATTACATGAACGGGCTGAACGACCGCGAGCTGCGCGAATTCGGGGAAAAGCTGAACCGCATGGACCTTAACGGCTATCTTGAAAAGCACGGAAACATGGACAAGCCGAGCGGACTGTTAAAGCCCGAAATCCTCGGCTATTTGTTTAATCTCGTGCCCGGTTTCGGCGCGCGCTGATCGCATTCAGAGCCTTTCCCACTTGTCTTTCTTTCCGACGATAATGCAATCGAATTTCGTGAATATACCGTTCTCGATTATCCCGGGGATGCCTTTCAGCTCCTGTTCGGTTTTCTTCGGGTCATCCACCTTCATTTCCATGTCAATGATAAACGAGCCGTTGTCGCTTACAACGGGCCCGAGCTTCTTCACCGCCATCCTTATCTTCGGTTTGTATTTCGCAAGGCGCTTCAGCACCATCGGAGTGGCAAACGGCAGAACCTCGAGCGCGACATTTCCTTCAAGGCTTTTCTGCACCTTGCCCTCGTCAACAATAACAATGAATTTTTTAGCGTTGTAGTCTATTATCTTCTCCCTGGTAAGCGCCCCGCCGCCTCCTTTTAGCAGCGCGGTTTTCGTGACCTTATCCGCTCCATCCACTGCCAAATCAATCTCGCTTATCGCATCCGGTTCCGTAACCCACAAACCATTCTCTATTGCAAGCATCCTGCTGTCGAAAGAAGTCGTTACGCAGCATACACTCAGCTTTTCCTTTTTCACTTTTTCTGCAAGCAGTTTGATGAACTCGCGAACCGTGCTCCCGCTTCCGAGCCCTATGCACATGCCGTTTTTTACTTCCTGTAGCGCTCCCCTTGCCGCGTTTATTTTTTCTTCATCCATAGCGACCGCACCCGTCATTTCACCATATTGAGCGTTATGTTTCCGCCTTCCTGCCTGAGAACCTCGAGAATATCGCCGTTCTTGTTTGCTATGGAAATTTCGGTGTATTTCTCGCCGACCCTGAAGGTCAGTATCCTCGGCCGGTTGTCGAGCATCACCATGACGGTGTATATCTTATCCTTGTTGTCATAGGCGTACTGGGTTTTGCAATTTTTGAAAAGGTCTTTCTTCATCATAATCGCCTCGTTAAAACAGCAGGTTTCCTATCTCGCTGTTCTTCGTCATGTTTGACAGGAACCGCTTCCCATCCGCGGTCTTGCTAAGCTCTACGGTAAAAAAATCCGTGAAGCTGTTCACGACCTTGACGGTGTTTTTCTCAGCCTCGCCCATCGCCCTCCCGGCCTCCTCCTTTACTTCCTTGATGATCGGCTTGGGAATGAGCTTCAGCCTTGCGACCTCCTCCGTCTGCGGCGGCTTCGTAAACGTTATCTTCGGAAATTCCTGTTCCGTCTCCTTTTCCTTTGGTGCAACCATGATATCACGATTATACTACGCAGGTGAGGGTTAAATAATTTCTTATTGATAAATTTTTAAGTGTTGGACAGGGGTTTTGAAACATGGCAAAATTTAAAAACAATTTGTACAGAAACTCAAGGAGTTTCTGGACAGTTGAGAACGGAGTTCTCAACATTGACTGTTCAAAACACACAGAGGTGTTTTGAAACATGGCCAAAAAAATCCTGATTGTAATCCCGCCGGTGAATTACCGGGACGAGGAACTCGAAATACCGAAAAAGCATTTCGAGGGCAAAGGTTTCGAAGTCGTTATCGCAAGCACGAAAAAAGGAGTCTGCCACGGCAGTATCGGCGGAACCGCTGAGGCAACGGTTGCGCTTGGCGATGTTGCGGTGGATGAATACGACGCAATAGTTTTTGTCGGAGGCGGCGGGACGCCGCTCATACGCAAAGAAGCCAAGGCACTGGAGATTGCGAGGGATGCGATTGCACAGAACAAAGTCCTTGCCGCGATCTGCTGGGCTCCTACGATACTCGCAAAAGCCGGGGCGTTAAAAGGAAAAAAAGCAGCATGCTGGTTCGGTCCGGATTCCGAATTCGGAATCAGCACCGGGGAATATATCGAAAGATCCGGAGGAAAATACGTGAAGGACGGGGTAGCAGTCGACGGGAAAATCGTCACTGCTGACGGCCCGCGCTCGGCCAAACGATTCGCGGAAGAGATAGAGAAGCTTCTTCATTGACTGAAAATCAGAAAGTCTCAGTAAGGTATTTTACGGCATTCTTGAAAATCCTGAGGCCCATCGCCTCCTTCACCCCGCCGAGGGGCCAGTAGGGGCAATTCTGCGGCATGTTGAACGCTTCGGGGTGCGGCATAAGGCCGAAAATCCCGCCGGTCTCATCGCATATGCCGGCTATGTTTTCAACGGAGCCGTTCGGGTTGTACGGATAGCCCGCGGGTTTTCCATGGCGGTCTACGTATTGCAGCGCGACAAGGTTTTTCCCGCGTATTTCATTAAGGACCGGTTCCGGAGCGATGAACTTGCCTTCGCCATGCCTTACCGGGAGAAGGAGATAATCCATTCCCGTCGTGAAGAGGCAGGGCGATTGCTGATTCACTTTCAGGAAAACCCACCTGTCCTCGAATTTTCCGGAGTCGTTTCCCGAAAGGGTGGCGCGCTGGACGAAATCCGGCTTCGGAAGGACGCCTAGTTTCACGAGCACCTGGAATCCGTTGCACACCCCTATGACTAATTTTTTCGAATTCACGAAATCCTTTATCGGATCGTAGAGCTTGTATTTCAGCTTGTTCGCCAGCACCTTCCCGGAACCCAGGTCGTCTCCGAAAGAGAAACCGCCCGGAAAGAAAAGAAGCCCGTAGCCGTCGAGTATCTTCGGGTTTTCGATAACGCTGTTGATGTGCATTATATCAGCTATCCCGCCGCTCTTCTCGAAAGCGTATTTGCTCTCCTGCTCGCAGTTGATTCCGTATCCCGTGAGCACGAGCGCCTTTGCAGAACCCATACCGTTATCTTGCAATAGAACAAATAAAAAACTAGACCTTCTTCAGGCCGCGTATCCCCGCAAAATTAGCCGGTTTCTTCGTGAAAAGATAAGCGTCGTTCGCCATGCAGACCGCGGCTATTATTATGGATTCGATGGGCGGGTCGGCACTCCTCTCCTTGAGCTCCGCGCTTATGTTGCTCGCTATGACGGCGGCTTTCCTGTCGAATTGAAGCACCTTCACGTTGTTCGCAAACGATATCACGACGTCCCTTTTGCTCACCGCCTCAAGAAGATTGAAGAGCGTTATGCTCGAAATGCATATCTCTTCGCGGTTGGCATAATACGTAAGCTTCTCCACCGTCGCGTGGTCGCCGCGCAGAAAATCCAGGGTGGTCTCGAAGTCCAGGCATATCCTTTCCACTATCTCACCAGCACCCTCTCCCTTCTCGCGTATCCCTCTGCGCGCCTGTCGACCTCGCCGGCGTCTATGCTTCCTGCGAATGCGAGAATCTGCTTCTTCTCATCCCCCGCTTCCTTCAGAAGATAGCGGATTGCCCCCGTGAAACTCAGTCCTTTTGCTCTCTTCAGCCTGTACAGGTCTGCATAGACGTCATCCATTATTGTGATGACTTTTACCATGGGATCGAACTTTCTTCTGCAATACATTTAATAAATGTATTTACTTTTTTCCCTCTGACCCTGGGCTGCTGTTGTATTCCAGCAAAAGTAGCGTTCATTTTTCTCCGAAGAAAAAGCAAATCTATTTAAAGCGCAAAATGCCGAGGTAGTACTTGCCTCCCAATGAGATAAAATATTCGCATGCATTTTATCCCTGGGGGAGTATGGTGACCAGGTGAAAACTATGGAAGATTTGGTAAAATCCGTTATGGGGGAAACAACCTCCACTGAAGAGAAGAGCGCGGAATCTTTGAGTTCCGAATCGATTAAAATCGTGACTGTCGGAGTCGGCGGTGCTGGAAACAACACCATTAACCGATTGATAAAATCCGGGGTCAAGGGCACTGAGCTTGTTGCTATCAACACGGATAAGCAGCACCTGAACATCGTCCATGAAAGGGCGAAGAAGGTCCTTATAGGCCGGAGTGTCACGAAGGGCTTGGGTGCAGGAGGCTATCCGGAAATCGGTGCAAAATCCGCGGAAGTCGACAGGCCGATGATAGAGAAAGAGCTTGAAGGAGCACACCTCGTGTTCATATGCGCCGGTATGGGCGGCGGAACGGGTGGCGGAGCTGCGCCTGTCGTGGCGAGCATCGCAAAAGAGCAGGGGGCGATCGTCGTATCGATGGTGACCTACCCATTCGCTCTTGAAAGGGCAAGGAAGAAGAAGGCAGACGAGGGCATCAAGCTTCTGAAGAAATCCTGCGACTCCGTTATTATACTTGATAACAACAGGCTCGTGCAATTGGTCCCGAACCTCCCGATGGCAGAGGCATTCTCTGTTGCAGATGAGATTCTTTCGAGGGCAATTTCCGGCCTCGTATGGACGATCACCCAACCATCGCTTATCAACATCGACTTCGCGGACGTACGCGCAATCATGGAGGGCGGTGGCGTAGGATTCATCGCAGTAGGCGAGGGCAAGGGCAACGATAAGGTGCGCGCAGCTGCCGAGGGCGTCATAAAGAACAAGCTTCTCGACGTCGACTTCGAAGGGGCAAAGGGAGCGCTCATCCACATATCCGGCGGCTCTGACTTGACTCTGGGAGATGCAATAAAGGCAGGAGAAATCATCACTGAAAAGATGGACTCCGAAGCGAATGTCAAGTGGGGCGCAAGGATAATGAACAACTACGAAGGCAAACTCGAGATAGTCGCAATCGTGACCGGCGTAAAGGGAGCATCGGTTGCAGGCGGCAACTTCTCAATAGAAGAAGAATCGAGCGGCCTTCCGCAATACGGCGAGGACCTCGAAATCCTCGGCTGAATTTTTTCTTTTTTTCTTTCTTTTTCTTATTTTATCCTTCTTATTTACACGAGCCCAGCAATCACCCCTAGCAGTTATAGTTAGTATTAAAAACTGTTGCACGCTCAATAATTCTATGAATAAACAGGGTAAGGCGTATTGTTTCTTCAGGTCATCTGAAGAATTTTCGAAGAGGAAATTCAGCAAGGCCAATAATAGGATACAGCGGGCATTGGACAGGATGAAAGCGGACCCAGATATCAAGAACCCGATTCCGCAGAGTCTTCGGCTTTCTGTGCACGTGCTTGGGGAATTGGTTCAGAAACTATCGTTCCTTACAGTTGATGGTAATAAAACCCCCCTGACGATCATCGCGGAAGAGTGGCAGAAAAAAGGTGCAGACTATGTCCTAAGAGCCGTTCAGCCTGCTGCCACTAACCTTGAAGTTGCGGACAATCTGGGCTACATATTCAATCTTTTGTACGGCTGCACGGAAATGCCGTATGTCGATCCTAAAGGGATGCCGGTTGGCGATGTCTACTTCAGGCAGGAAAACGGCATCTATGTTTCCAAACTCTAGGTAGAATAAGATAAAATAAAAAAGAGAAATTATTCTATTTTGCCAACTTTTTTTCTTCAGGCTCTCCATAAAGAGGCTGAGGTTGCAGTTGTTTCATCTCAAGAACTTCCTTTTCCAGCATTTTAGGAACATAATTGTCCGGTTCTTTAATCGTTATTTTAACCTGGCCCTCTTCATCTGTCTTATTTGCAGTTACTTTGAGTTTCTGTTTATCGCCTATTTTCTTTGTTTTTCCGTATTTTAATGTAACGTGGGCATCTGGTTTTTCTCCCAGCATATTAACTTTGAGTTCGACCTCTTTCTCTCCAACCTTTTCGATATCTATCGAACTTACGCCAGACGCTTCAAATGCTCCAGACCCACCTAGACTCTGAATTTCTAGTAAGACATCTCCTTCATAGGCATTGTTCATACATTTCGCTTTCTCGAATATACAGGGAATCAATGCATGGGCTCTTGGAATAATCTTCATCTCTTCGTATCCCGAAATTGCTTCTAGATCTGCAACCATCATCTTTTTCACCATCTTCATCTCTCCATATCCTTCTTCAGAATTCATCTGCAGAACGAGTGTCGCTTCGCCTTCTTTTCCGGGCTTTGTTTGGAAACTGACGATGTCGAAAACATCCTTTATCAACTGTTTTGCTTCGCTAGCGGATGCTCCATCAGATATTGATACGGTCTCTACGGTTCCGTCGTAGTTAAGCCTCCATTCACCTGTTGCCGGTTCTGACATAAAAACTTCAGAGTACATTCCAATGATTATTCCCTTGGAATCTATGTCCTTTACCGTTAATGTTACGAAACCAGTTTTTTCATCTGCCGAGTTAATAGTTAATACCTCATCTCCTTTCTTGACTGATAAGATGTTACTATCGCTGGAAACGAAGGCGGAATACATGCTTTTAGGTTTCATGACTTTCTTTTCCAGTTTCATCTTCATCTCTCCGTATCCCGAAATTGCTTTAGCTTCTAGAGTTTTCTTCTCTAATTTCATCTTCATTTCCCCGTATCCTTCCTCAGAATTCATCTGCAGAACGAGTGTCGCTTCGCCTTCTTTTTCAGAAGCTTTTGCTTCTGCTTTCTCAGCACCAACAATACTAAGTATCTGTTCCAGAATTTCAAGCACGCGAATATCATCTATTTCCATTTTGCTTCCGTCAGCAAGAACAGCAACCATCAGCGGGCTCATTTCTTCCTGATGTTCAGGCACTGCTATTTTGTTACCAAGAGGCACTTCTGTCCCGTCAGCCAAAATACCAGCAACGCCACCATCGAAGTTTACCCGGTAATATTTGAGTCTCGGCACTTTTGCAACTACTTTTTCTCCTTCTTTGAGATAGGTGTAGTCTACATTATTAACTTCTTCACCCATTGCGCTCATGTTAAAGTCTAGATAAATCCCCTTTTTATCCACTTTAGCTACTTTCAGTTCGACATAATCTTTGTATTCATTATTAATTTCCAGATGCAGCAATGTTGAGTTTTCTTTAACTTTGATTTCACAGCTATTCTTGTTCTGTTCCCTGCAACTTGCTAATTCAGTATTCAGCATTAGTTTAGTTCCTTCCAATAAATTTTCTGGCACATTCAGCGCAACATACACAGTGCCTGCGATTGCCGATTTAAGGAAAGCATCAATTTTCTCCTCCATTTTTTTCTGTTCCGAATCATAGCCAGCCTTTTTTCCTGCCACTTCAACAGCACTCGCCATCTTAGTATCCTTTGCACTCTTTACCTCTGCGTTCTTCCCAGCACACCCTGCCAAAGCAAGTGCAACCGGCAAAACTGCGTATCTCGCTACCGTCTTTGCAGTATCAGCATATTTGCCAAAAACAGACTTCGCTGGCCTCTTGGACTCAGCTACATTTCCCCTTTCATTATCATTAATGTGCCTTTTCATAGCTAGAATAGTATACAAAAGACTTTATAAATGTTGCTAAAAATGTAAAGAAGTAAATAAAAAAAGCAGCTTCATCCGGGTATGCTTCCGACCATGAAATCCCCAAGCAGCCTTGAAGCCTTCCTTTTCTTGTTGACCGTAAGCGCGAAAATACCGTTATTGTCATCCGAGGTTATCTCAGAGTAGTCCTCAACGTGGACCTTCTTCTTTTCCAGCATCCGGAGGATTTCGGCGAAGCTTTTCAGCCTGTCCGTGACCTTTATCACTATTGCATCCAGCTCCATGGCGCTGTAGCCATTGTTCTCCAGCACGCCTTTCGCCTTCTTGGGATCTCTTACTGAAATCGACAGGATCGTCTTGCTTCCGATAAGGTCTACGTCTACTCCATCTATAGCTATGCCTGATTTGCTCAGTATATACGATATATCCCCGAGCAAACCGGGCCGGTCATCCGTCACAACTACAACTGGCTTCATAGGTATCACCGAGATAAATATTCTAGAAGTGCTTCCGCACATCCTCCGAGACGGTGTCAAGCACCCTGAACGTCTCATAACCCGCGGGAGTACCCGCCAGGAACGTCCTCACTTTCGCCCTGTTGATGAGCTTTGTTATCTCAACCTTCTCCACATTCGTAAGCGGCAGGCTATCCTGCGAGAGAAGGTTTCTTATCTTCAGGGCTGCAGCCACGACTGCTGCGTGTCTTGTCGAGCTTCCGTCATCCCGTATGAGCGTGCTTGCGGTTTCCAGCTCATATGTAAGCTGGGTCAGCCTTCTTTTGGCCTCATCCGTTCCATCACAAAACTCAATCTCGTCCCCCCTGTTCATGAAAATCGATTTTATCGCGCCGAACATATCCTCCACCTCCGTTATCATTAACAGCAGATGTGATATTTATATGTTATGCCGATTTTTATGTGTAAATCAACAGTTATTTATAAATATACTGTTTTACTACGCATAGCATTGCCATAAAATCAGGTGGCTGGCACAATTTCCGCTCGCCAAAGCCGTTGCGCATATTTTTAATTTTTAGCTGCATTTTACCAGCATGAAGGTCACCCCATGGGAAGTAGAGGGCAAGATAGATTACGATAAGCTGATCAAGGAGTTCGGCACGCAGAAGATAGACGAAACCCTTCTGGGAAGGGTAAAACGGCATGCCGGCGACCTCCATCCCTATCTGAGACGGGGGTTCTACTTCTCCCACCGGGACCTGAACCTCGTTCTTGACGATTATGAAAATGGCAGGGGTTTTTTCCTTTATACAGGTAGGAAGCCGTCCGGCCCAATGCACATCGGCCATCTCACCCCTATGATACTCACGAAATGGCTCCAGGACGTTTACGGGGTGAACCTTTACATCGAGATCACTGATGACGAGAAGTTTGTCTTCGACAGGAACGCAGGGTGGGACAAGATAGACGGGTGGGCGGAGGACAACATACGGGACATTGCGGCCATAGGCTTCAACCCCGACAAGACATTCATATTCAGGGACAGGGAATACATCCGCCACGTCTACCCTCTCGTGCTGGAAGTCGCAAGGCGCGTCACGTTCTCGACAACAAAAGCGGTATTCGGCTTCACCAACGAATCCAACATCGGGCAGATATTCTATCCGGCTTACCAGACCATACCGACGATGTTCGAGAAGAAGAGATGCCTCATTCCGTGCGCCATAGACCAGGATCCCTACTGGAGGATCCAGAGGGACATCGCAGAATCCATAGGTTACAAAAAGACCGCAGCGATCCACAGCAAGTTCCTTCCCCCGCTTACAGGCATCTTCGGGAAGATGAGCGCCTCGATAGCGGATACGGCGGTATGGTTGAATGATGACGAGAAAACCATCGCGAAAAAGATAAACAAATACGCATTCTCTGGAGGCCAGCCGAGCGTCGAGGAGCACCGCAAGAAAGGCGGCAATCCCGAGATAGATGTTCCCTTCCAGTGGCTAAGGCTCCTTTTCGAGCCGGATGATGCAAAGCTGGAAAAAATCGAAGGGGATTATCGTTCGGGCGCATTGCTAACCGGGGAACTGAAAGCAATTCTGATAGAAAAGCTGAATAAATTCCTCGAAGAGCACAGGAAGAAGCGGGAGCGCGCTGACGTGGAAAAATATATGAAAACAGGCAAATTGGCGCAGAAGATGTGGGAGACGCACTACTAATCATACGAGCCGGAACTTGAACCCGTAGTGTATGAGGCCTTCAGGATCATCGCGCTGTATCACCCTGAAAATCTTCTCCACTTTCGCTCCGATTTTTACATCCTCGGGCTTGCAGTCGACGACCTGGCCGACGACTCTTGCGCCTTCCTCCAGCTCT
>JACCLJ010000121.1 GCA_013425425.1 Microcaldota archaeon | reverse complement strand
AGTGCGCACTGCGCCAAGCTTCTTTGCGGAGATAGGGATAGCGCGCGCAAGCGGCGGGGAGGCGGTGGGCGGCTTCGAGCCCAGGGAGCGGATGATCCTTGCGCTCAAGGAGCACGTTCTCTCCAAAACGCTGGGCATGGCATGCGTCAGTTGCGGTGCGACGAGGTTCATCTATCTGGCGACTGCAAAGGATTCGGACCTGAAATGCGCAAGATGCGGCATGGCTTCGCTTGCGCCTGAAAGCGGAACAAAAGAGGAAAAGGAATATGCAGCAGGCCTGATACGCTCATATGGGGTGCGCGCGCTTATCGCATTGTCGGTGTACGGCATAGGCCCTTCAACTGCCGCGAGAATCCTGAAAAAGCTGCACCGCGACGAGAGCGCCTTCTATCTTGACATCATGGAAGCGCAGAAGGCGTTCGTGAAAAACAAGAAATACTGGAAATTGAAATAGAAGATAAAAAATCAGGCCTATCCGGGATTGTGCTACTCCTGCCTGTAGCTGTATGCCTTGAACCTTCTTCTCTTCGGCATATTGCTCCAGCAGCCTTTGCAGATGCGAAGCCTGCCGACCTTCTTCCTCTTTGAGCTTTTTATGCATGAAAAGCAGGATTTCTTTCCGCAGTATTCGCATTTCTCCAGCTTGGCGCTCTGTGTTCCGCACCTTTCGCAAGTCTCAATCATTGAAACATCACCGTAAATATTTTCCAATCTCTCTTATTCCGCAAGAAATAGCCCGCTTTCTAAGCGTCTTGCTCTCTACTTTTATCGAGCCAAAAGGTTTTTAATCCACTCCTCACAGCATGCCCGCCCTTCCTTTCTTCAGCGCAGCGGCGGCCAGTCCCTTCGCATTTTTCCTTTCGGATTCCAGCGCCTCGGTTATCACGGCGGGATTGAAGTATCCCCACTGCTTCAGCGCCTCGGCAAGCTCCCTGTGCGTTTTTGCGTATTCCCTGGCGGGTATGCCCTCCATGACGGCGTCGATCGCCTGCCTGAGCGACAGGGCGCCCTTTCTCGTGCCGCCCGGATGCCCGTGCACGCCCGCACCGGCCTGGATGTTGGTATCCCGCCCGTGCAGCGCGACAAGCGCATCTATCATTCCCGCATCGACCCCTCCGGACGCTATGCTGAGCATCGGCTTTATGGAATCGGCGAATTCCATCCCAAGCGAGCCGAAATAGAATTTCTCCTCAAGCCTGCGCTGGTCCGCGATGTCGTGCAGCCTCTTTATAACAAGCGGGGAACCCTCCATCTTTCCGACGCCGGTGCCTATGTGCAGCTGGTCCACCCCCAGCAGGCGGTAGAACCTCTCGTAAATCTGGAAATTTATGCCGAAATCGCCCCTGTTTGCGGCTGCAAACCCGGCGCGGTGGCCGTGGGTCGCGAATCCGTATTTTTTCGTGATGTCCAGTATCTCCTGCAGGCCGTTCAATCCCATGATGTAAACGTCAAGCATGACGACGATGTTCTTCTGCAGGCCCATGCCATTCAGGTAATCCACCCTCTCCACCATTCTCGAATGCCTGTCGCTGATGTTGCTGGAGTAGAGGTGGTTCTGGCCGGTTTCTCCACCTGCCTTTTCGATCGCCTTCACCACTTCGTGCAGCCTGTCCTTCCATCTGCAGAAATCCTGGTCGACGAGATTCTCGTCGTCTTTCACCAGGTCGAGCCCGCCTGCATACGCCTCATACGCCACGTTCGCCCATTCCTTCGGCGTAAGCCCTACCTTGGGCTTTACTATGGTGCCAACGTGCGGCCTCCGGCTCCTTTCCGTTCCAACGAGTTTTCTTATGCCTTCCAGCCCGGCATGCGGCCCGCTGAACTGCTTCTGGTATCTTTTGGGAAAGGAAATGTCGAATGCATAAAGCTCCTTCAGCTCCTTCAGGCCGAAGATGTTCCCCAGGACGGATGCCTGGAACTGCGATATGTTCTTGGCGTCGAAATGCTCTATGGGATAGGCGATTTTCATGAATCCGCTGTTCTTTCCGACCGCTCCTATCCAGAAAACCCTCGCCCTGTAATTCTTCCATACGAAATCGTTCATGGTCTTGAGCTTCGTCCATGAGCCGACGCTCGATTCCGCTGCGATCGCTTCCGCTATTTTCTCTATCGGCTCGCTTCCGCCCGCCCACATGAGGACGACAAAATCATTTTCGTCCGGCACGTATTTTTTGTCTATATAACCGTAACCGCCGTATGCCATAATGCCACCGCTTAAAACTTCAGCGATAACTATTTAATAGATAGCGAGATAATATTTTTCCGTGAATACCATGAAGGGCCAATCTGCAGTCGAATACATAATGACCTACGGATGGGCAATATTGGCACTGATGATCGTTTTAGCCGCCCTTGTCGCAAGCGGCGTGCTCAGCCCGAACTACCTGGTTTCCGAGGAATGCAGCCTGGGCTCGAACATCCCCTGCAGCTTTGCGGTCTATAACGAAGGCGGCCAGACGAAGATGAGCCTCATGGTGTACAACGGCTTTCCCTATAAGATAAAGATAACCGACATGAACGTGGAGCTCAGGGAAACCGGGGAATCGTTCAACTTCGGGACAATAAGCACTACCCCCCTTGAAAGCGGGGCGAACCGCACCTTCCACGGAACATACACGGGCCCCATGGTAGAGGCAAACGCGATAAAGCGGTTCTCTGCATCGGTCATATACGTTTCCTGCGCGCCCGAGATAAGCGAGAGCGGCGGCTGCAGCGCCTCGGGGCATACGATATCCGGAAAAGTAGTCGCAAGGGTCCTTTCGGAATAATTCAAAGCACCGAAACGTGGAACTCCCCTTTCTTGATTTCCAGCTCCTTAATCCTGCTTATGCTTTTCAGCTCTTCCTGAAGCTCTTCGCCCAGCTCCGTATCCAGCGTCAGTATGGCCTTTGAAAGCTCGGCGTTCTGCGGAAGCCGGTTGGATGCCTTGTGCTGCCTTATCTCGCTCACGATCCTGTTCAGCACTTCAACCCTTTTGATGCTCTCCGCATCAACCCTGCCTGCTTCCGGCCAATGCTCTTTCGTGACGCTTTCGTTTTTTTCGTTTTTGCTGAAAAGCGCTGCGTAAATCTCCTCGCAGATATGCGGTGTTATCGGAGCAAGGAGGATGATGCTTTTCAGAAGGACGTTGTAAAGCGTGTAGAGCGCGGCCCTCTTGCCCTTTCCTTCGCCGTAAACCCTGTACTTCACGTACTCCAGGTAATTACCGCAGAAGTCATGCCAGAAGAACCTGTGCATGCCGCCTATTGCATGCTGGTAATCGTATCTCTCCATGTCGTCCGTATATGCCTTTATCGTCTCGTTCATCCTGCTCTCCATCCAGCGGTCAACACTGTTCATGCCCTCGGCATCTTTCCTGTCCGGCTCGTAATCCTTCATGGCGTTTTCCACGAAGCGGGCGGCATTCCACAGTTTCGTCAGGAAGCTTTTCGCATATTTCATGTCCTCATAGCTGAAGGGCCTGTCCTTCGCCATCGCACCGCTCATCGCCGCCCACTGCCTTAGGGCATCCACGGGATAATCCCGCAGGAGGTCCGCAGGCGATATTATGTTTCCGAGCGACTTGCTCATCTTCTTGCCGTCCGGCGCAAGCACGTTGCCGTTCAGCAGTATCTCCTTCCATGGCGGAATGCCCGTAAGCGCGACCCCGCTTCTGTATATTGTATAAAATGCCCACGTCCGCACGATTTCAACGCCTTGCGGCCTGAGGCTGTTCGGATAGAATTTTTTGAACTTCTCCATGTCATCCGGCCATCCCGAGATGATGAGCGGGGTTATGCTCGAATCGACCCAGACATCGCACGTGCTCGTCTCGGGTTTCATGCCCTCTCCGCATCCGCACACGTGCTTCTTCGCCTTTTCCGGAGAGAACGGAAGCTCGCTCTCGTCGCACGCCCTGGTTGCATTGCATTTCTCGCAGTAGTAGAACGGCAGCGGCGTTCCGAATACGCGTTGCCTCGAAATGACCCAATCCCACTCGGCACCCTCCACCCAGTCGATGAGATAGCTTATGCCGAATTCCGGAATCCATTTTATCCTGTGCGCCATCTCCTTGATGTGCTTCGAAGTGCTCCTTATGTCCGCGAACCACTGCATCGACAATATGAGCTCCACCGCAGTGCCGCACCGGTCATGCGTTTTCACCATCTGGCTGAGCTGCTGCTTTTTCACGACCTTGCCTTCGGCTTCGAGCTTTTCCATAATCTTTTTCTTGGCCTCCTCAGCCTTAAGCCCGTCAAACTCCCCGGCATTCTTCAACTTTCCATACCTGTCCATCGCCTCGGCCACGGGCAATTTGTACCGGTGCGTCCACACGACATCCATCTTATCGCCGAAGGTGCAGACCATGACGAGCCCGGTTCCGAATTCCTTGTCCACCTCCTTGTCGGCAAAAGCAAGCACTTCCTTCCCGAGAGGCGTTATGATCCTCTTTCCCTCCAGATGCCTGTACCGCCCGTCTTCCGGATGGAACAGCACCGCTACGCATGCATGCAGCAATTCCGGCCGCGTGGTGGCTATTACCAAATCCTTCCCATCAGGGCCATTGAATTTTATGAAATTGAGCGTTCCCTGCTTTTCCACGTCGTCCAGTTCCGCTTTTGCGATTGCTGAAACGCATTTCGGGCACCAGAAAACCGGATAGCTCTGCCTGTAAACGAGCTTGTCGCCGTACATCTTCAGCAGCGAGAGTTGGACCTTCCTGTGATACTCCGGCTCCATCGTCCGGTATTCATATCTCCAGTCGGCGCTGAAGGCAAGCTCCTTCATCTGGCTTTTCATCCTTGCGATGAACTCTCCTGTCCATTCCACGCATTTCTCCCTGAACTGCGCCGGCGGAAGCCGCCCGAATTTCTTTTCCACCTTTACTTCCGTGGGAAATCCCTGGCAGTCCCATCCCTGGGGATAATAGACGTTGAAGCCGCACATGCGCTTGTACCGCGCTGCGAAATCGAAATAGCTGTAGGAAAGCACGTGGCCCATGTGAAGCTCTCCGCTTGTGAAAGGCGGGGGAGTGTCTATGGAATAGATAGGCCTGACATCGTCGCCCTCGTCAAAGTCGTACGTGCCCTGCTCCTCCCAGTGCTTCCGCCATTTATCCTCTATCTCCTTGCCGTATCTCTCTGCCAACATGATGTTTCCTCCAGAAGTTGCGAAATCGTAAAGATGAGTTGTATCTTAACAAATTAAAACTTAGGTTTTTCCAGCCGGTTCAGGTTCGAGCCAGGAAGTCGTGCCGCGCAGATGGGAAACAAGGAAAAACCTGGGATGGATATCAAAGTGCTATGACGGCGCTTATTTTTGCTCTGCTTTTTTCTTTTCTAAATCTCGTATTTCTTCAGCGCTGAGAAGTTCGAATGGTTTGTTGCGGGGAAAAGGTATCTCCGAATCCATGATTCGCTCCTGTTCTTCTACA
>JACCLJ010000083.1 GCA_013425425.1 Microcaldota archaeon | reverse complement strand
GATGAGAGCGTATTCGATAGTCGAGGACCAGAGGGACAGCATGACGACGATATTCGAGGCGTATCTCTCGACCGTTTCGAACAAGCTGAACGAGATAATGAAGACGCTCACGATAATCGCGACGATTTTCATCCCGCTCACATTCATCGTCGGCCTCTATGGCATGAACTTCAAATACATGCCCGAGCTCGACTGGTCGTTCGGGTATTACATGGTGTGGGCGATTCTCATATCCGTCAGCATCGTGATGCTCGCCTACTTTAGGAAGAAGGAATGGCTATGAAGCGAAGGGCGAGTACATGTAGGGCTTTGCTGCATAATTTTGCTTATACAATCCTTCGGCTGCGTGCCGCTTTTTTGAGTTCTTCGTATTTTTCCATTGCTTTTCCGAGGTTATCGCCGAAGTATTTTTTCATAGAGCTATCAAGGCCAACCCTAAACATTTCTAGCGACTCGTCAATCACTCCCGCATCGCCAAGCTTTCCTGTTTTTGCAACATTTTTCAATGGGTCTGACATACCAGGTATGCACAAGTAACCGTTTGAATTTGCCGATTCAACGAAGCCAGGAAAAGTCTCAGAATTCACGCCTCCGGTATTCATGACGATTATTCCCCTGTACTCTTCGCGGTTGCCGAATGGGGCGAGCAGTGATTTCGAGCCTTTTGGTCCAAGGTCGCTGGAGTCGAAAATCTTGATGGCACCGGGCTGGAATCCCCAAATGTTATCCAGCATATATCCAAGTTCGGTTGGCGTTCTTACGCCGGGCGCGACGAAAAAATCCTCGCCCTGAAGTTTCCCGAGAACGATTGCTGGTTCTTCCCCGCCGCTCACCATGTTTCCAGGTCCAACGAGCATGTCGAACCTTTCTTCCTCTGCGAAGTCGCGTTCGGCTCTCTTGGTAATAGATCCAAGCCCCAGAACGAAACGTCTTCCTTCGTCATACTCTGATTGTCTAATAGATCTTAGTCCCTGCATGGCCTCCTTTATCAGCTCACGTGGGTATCTGATTGTTGCTTCTGCAACGAGGCCATTTCTATGAACCCTTTCCATCGTGGTGACCAGATGCTCCGGCGTTTTCACATAGTCCGCCGTGAGAACCACAACATAACCGCTCTTAAGAAGCGCGTCCCTGACGCCTGCCCTGTTATTTAACATATTACTCATCCTCCAAAAACTTTAACGGACGGCCTTTACTCCACCACCGCCCTTCGCTCTTTTCACTTCTGCTTCAAGCACACCTTGACTTATCATAGTTATGTCTCCTGGAGTCCCCTGAACGAGAATTCCGTGAGCAGCACCCCAGTCGACTGCCTCCTGAAGAAGCGGCTCTTTCTGGTCGGGTCCCCGTCCTTTCAATATTTTTGCCAGCACGCCGGATGCGAAGGAGTCGCCACCTCCGGTCCTGTCCAATATTGTAACGTTCTCGCGAAGCGGCGCGACGTAAGCCGTGTCAGTTATCGCATCGTATAAGATACCTCCCCAGCTAATCGTATCCGCGCCATGCGCGCCTCTCCACTGGGTTCCGATTAGGCTGAGATTAGGGAAGTCCTTTGCGATTCTTCTCATCGTCTCGGTATAGGCGCCGGCCCATTCGCCGAATGGCGCGTTTTTTCCTATTTTTGTTTTATATTCCTCGCCCAGCGCATCGACGGCATCGGAATCATTTCCAAACAGAATCCCAAGATGCGGTGCTATTCTCATGTTGATTGCCCTGGCGATTTTCCTGTCGGGCTGAACTTTTGACCTGTAGTTAAGGTCAGCTGCAACTAATGTCCCGTATTCCGCGGCTTTTTGCGCGCCTTCTATCGCGAGGTCGGCCGTTTCCGGCCCAATGAGCGTGAATATGCCGCCGGTATTGAAGACGCGGACGCCTTCCTTGCCGAACAATTTGTCCCAATCGACATCCTCTGGTCTCATCTTTGTAGCTGGCGTGTTGGCTCTGTAATAAGTAGTTTCGGAAGGCCTGACGCTTCTGCCTGCATCCGTGAAATTGATGCCGTTGTGCAGGGTGCCTTTTCCGTCAGTTGAATATTTACCTCCGTCATTTTTCGTGTTCCACCATCTTATGTTGTCAGTATTCACGCCGGCTGCCTTGAGCTGGTTTCTTATGTTCCTACCGACGGGATCATCGACCAGCGCGGTAACAACGCCCGTGCGGAGATTAAAGGTGTAAGACAGGCCGCACGCGACGTTCGTCTCGCCGCCGCCCTGGAATACCCGGAAAACCGGCGCTTTCTCTATCGTGTAATCGTTCGGGTCAAGCCTGAGCATAACCTCGCCCAACGAAACGAGATCCAATGCGCCATGGGGCTTTATTTCGTTATATCTCACAACAGGCGTCATAATCATCCACAGTCCTCATAAAAATGTTAAATTTATTACACCGCAAATCTTTTTAAGCACTATTTGTGCCTAAATCCTTTTACGGTGAACAAGTATGTACCAAGCATCACCAGCGGGA
>JACCLJ010000026.1 GCA_013425425.1 Microcaldota archaeon | reverse complement strand
GAAGAAATTCCTCCTGTAGCACCTGTAGTCGAACCCGAACCACAGCCTCCTGCGGAAACGCATGAAGAAACTACCGAAGCGCCTCCTGAAGAAGTAACTCCTCCCGTGGAAGAGCCTGAATCCGTTGTTGAACCTGAAGTTGTTGAAGAAGAAACAACAGAAGGAGTTGATTCCGGTGCTGTCGGAACAACAGATACGGGAGCCAAAGCTGAAGAAACCCCTCAAGAGGGTGGACTCGGCTGGGAAATGATTCTCCTCGGCCTTGTTGTTATCGTAATAATCGCAGGAGCGGCATACTGGTTCCTGATGCATGGAAGCAAGAAGAGATAATCTTCCTTTTTCTTTATTTTTTTCAAAAGGATTAGAGGTAACTAGAAGCAAAACGCCGAGGGAGAGATTTGAACTCTCAATCCACAAGGGAACGCGCTAGCAAGCGGATTTTTGGGTGTTTTTTCCCAAAAAGCGAAATTCCAGGCGCGCGCACTACCGGACTGCACGCGAACCGCGGGCAGATCTTGAACGCAGTTCAAGGCTTTATGCGACCTCGGCGAACGAATGTGAGCTGAGGGATGTGAACAAAGTTCACAACGACCTCGGCGAAAGAAAACTTCTGTATTCTGCGGTTTTCTTTCAGACTTAACCTGAGTATAAACATATCAAAATTAAAGAACCTTTTCCCTCCTGTCGATGATGTCCTCGCTGTCGGGGCCGGTCCCGATTAGGGCGACAGGGATTCCAAGCTTGTGCTCTATTTCCTCCACGAATTTCCTTGCCTCCCCGGTAAGCTCCCCATACTTCCTTACTCCCGCATTCCCCGGGAATTTCACGTCTATCTTCGTAAGTGCTATCTGCGTAGCGCTGTTTATGGTTGCGGCAAGCTTCAAATCATCCCAGTGGAGCTCAAACGAGGTTCTTCGCGGCCTTCCGGTAACGGTTCCGTATTCCTGCATGCCGACCTTCCCGGCTTCTTCCCTGCTCTGTTCGCCATGGAACGGCCCTCCGCCGACGCGCGTTGTATAAGATTTTATGACCATGATGACTCCGTCTATATCTTTCGGCCCAAGCCCCACGTCCGCTGCAATGCTTGATGCGCTCACGTCCTTCGAAGTGACGAACGGGTAGGTGCCGTAAAGCACCGAAAGCATGAATCCCTGCGAGCCCTCAACAAGAACGTTTTTCGCATGGTGCACTTCTTTCACGACATCTGCAAGATAGGGCTTGAGCTCCGGGCATTCGGCAACCGTTTTCGCAACCCTGCCCGCGCGGTCCATTACGGCAGGCCCGCATCCAGTCTTGGTGCTTCCTATCGCTCCGGGCGTCTGCGAGCCATCGCGCTCTATATGCTCTTTCGTAAGCCATGTTGCCCTGAAATCCACCCCGCACCTTTTAGGGTTGCCATGGATAAGTTCGATTTCCTTGAGGAATACGTCCGGATTCACGACCACGCCTGCGCCGGTAAGTATCCTTGCTTTCTCGTTGACGAAGCCGCAGGAAAGCATCCTCATCGGGTAGCGCTTGCCCTTGTAATGCACCTCGTGCCCCGCGTTCGGCCCTACGCCTCCGCGCGCTATGACCTCAGGATTGTCCTTTATCGCAAGATAGGATATTATCTTTCCCTTGCCCTCATCCCCGTACTGTCCGCCCACAAGAACGTTCTTCATGCAAATCCCGCTCCTTACCTCTTCTTTTCCTCGAGTTTCGTAATCAATACGTCAACACATTTTTTAAGAACTGCTTCCGGGTGCTCCTTTGCCGATGCGCCCGCGGCTTTCTTGTGCCCGCCGCCCTTCCCGCCGAAAGCCAGGCCTACTTCTTTCATCACTTCGTTCAGGCCGACAGGGAGCTTCTTGCTCGCCCGCGCAGAAATCCGCGTCTCCCTCTCCTTATTCTTCCAGCTCGCTACGAAAGCCGCATCCGCAATGTCCGCGATGAGCGATGCGGCATCGCTTTCGTTGCTTCCCGTTTCGGTCGTCGCTATGACATAATCCGCATGCCAGATGAACTGCACTCTCTGCAACGCCTTCATCACAGCTATCTTCGCCGAGGAGCTCAGCTCCGGCTCCGCATAATCGAGAAGTTCAACGTAAGGCGTTTTGCATATTCCCATCAATCCCGCGAGCGTTTCGAAAGTGCCTGCGCTCGATGATCTGAAGCGCGCCGTATCGGCTATTATGCCGACAGAAAGCGCGAATGCAGTTTTCCCGTCCGTCTTTCCGGCGCCGATAAGCCCTGCAACCATTTCCGCGGTTGACGGCGAATCCGGCTCTATTATCATGTATTCCGCTTTCATGTCGCTGCCTTCGGCTTCATGATGGTCTATGATCAGCACTAATTTCCATTCGGCCGCATCCTTTATCATCGTGTAGGCGCTCGTATCGACAACGGCCATGCCGTCGAACGAGGTTTTTTTCAGCCTGCCTAAGGTCTTTACGCCGATGCCTATCTTCTCCGCAAGCTTCTTCGCTCCCTCGTCGAGCTCGTCCGGCACGGCGATGACGCTGCCGGGAAAAAGGGTGCTGAGCGCATAAGCGGATGCGATGCCGTCTGCATCGGCCTTGCGGTGCGTTGCTATGACGAGCTTTTTTCCGCGGAATGCGGCAATGAATTTTTCGAAGATTTCCCTATTTTTTCTTAGCCTGTCCATATTTTTTCATCTGTTCTTGGAGGCTTTCCTGCAGTTCCTTCAGGACGATCCTCATCTTTTCCTCCTCTTTCTGTATTGCGTTGAGCTTTATCTCTATGAGCTCCTTCCTCTCCTTCAGCTCCTTTTCCGCATTCTCCTTTGTCGTCTTGAGGACGAGCGAGCCGGCAGACTTGTATATTTCACCGGTTGCATGCCTCAGCTCCTCCTGCGCATTTTTCGTTTCGCCCAGCTGGAGCTTGAGCTGGTTCCTCTGCAGCAGGAGCATTTCAAGCTGCTTTTCCAGATTCTCGTATTCCCCGAGCGCTTTCGTCAGGTCTGTGGCTTCCATGTTTTTAATCTCGCTCATCATCACACCTCTTTTTTATTGTATTGTAATCTTCCCATTTCCAGGCTTTCGAAAACCTGGAATTCGCGCATGAACGCATTGAGCGTCGCGCGCATGGCCACCGCATCCTTCGCGGCAATCGAAACGCGCATGCTTTTCCCGCTCCTTTTCAGTTCGCAGCTTGAGCGCGGGCCGACTGCGCCTTCGTGGCTGAGCGCCTTCTCCGCCGCCCTGGCGGAATGCTCATCCGGGAACTCCAGCCTTATCTCAGCTTCACACTGCATATTCGCTCACCGGCGTCCTTCTGGCCCATTTCCATTTTCCCGTTTCCGAGACCTCTATCGCGGATGCGAATTCCGGGATGCCGTCCTTCTCCTCTATCACGATTATTTCGGATTCCCCTTTTTTCCTCGCATGGCCGGCGATCCCGTCTATGGTCTTCTTTCCCCTTGCAACATAAAAAGTCCTGAGTTTTCCGGCAATCCGCTTCGCAAGCTCCCTGGTCTTCGCGGACGGATACCGGCTCGTCGTTATCATGGCTAGTCAGTGGCCATTTCCTTCGCCACGGGCGGCCTCGTCTTAAGCAGCATCTTCGCTCCCGTCGTGGGAAAATTCTTCTCCCCGCTCATCTTTACTACTTCCCCTGTCTTATGGTCCTTGTATTCGGGCATCATTCACACCTAACGGTATGTTCTGGAATATTCGCTTATCAGGCGCGCCGCAACCTCGCCGATTTCCGTGCTCAGCGAATACGCTCCGCCGGCGAACACGGCCTCGCACGACCTGCATCTCCAAAGCCCCAT
>JACCLJ010000023.1 GCA_013425425.1 Microcaldota archaeon | reverse complement strand
CCGCTGAAGGTCGAAAGGCCCGCGAAGTTCGGCGGGGATGCGGAGTTTGCAAATGCGGAAGAGCTGAAGAAGACGTACATGGAAGGGAAGCTCCATCCGCTCGATTTGAAGAATGCGGTTGCAAGGGAGCTGAGTGCGATGCTGAAGCCGTCCAGGGATTATTTCGCGAAGCATAAGGAATATCTGGAGCAGATAAAGCTCACCGATATAACCCGCTGAACGAATGCAGGGCAACGCATGGTTTTTAAAGAATACCAACTTTATTCATTAACATGAGAGGATTCGTATTCTCGCTCGATGCATTCGTCGCATTCATGCTCGCCCTTGTCGCCGTATATTCGCTTATCTTTTTCTCAAGCATACCCTCTTCTTATTATTATCTTCTTACGCAGGGGCATTTCCTTGCAAGGGATGTGCTTTTCGCGACTTCAACTACGGAATGCAACGAAAGCTACTCCTGCGGAGCGATAAGCGGCTCCATACTCGACGCGATAGTGTCGCTGGAAAGCTCCTCCCTGCGCGAGGCGCTCATACGCGAATCGGTAGGCGAGATCGTGCCCAACCAGTTCGGCTATATCCTGGAAATCAGCAGCGACCAGGGGAAGACATGGAGGGCGGTGTATGATACTTCCGCCTATCCGGATGACCAGCATGCAAAAAGCGTGAACAAGATGAAGGTTTCATCCCAGGTCGTAAATTTCGGCTATACCGGAACCTACCAGAAGGCTGGCGGCTCTCCGTTCAAGTATATTACGTGCCCGCCGGTCGGAAGCGGCAGCGACGGGCTCGTGATAACGTGCGGGAACTACAGCCTGATAGACCCGGATGCAGCCGGCGAGATAGTGCCGCTTCCGCGGACAAGCCTGGTGAGGCTGACGATATTCATATAAGGTGACTATGGTGAATTTCCAATACAAGAGCAAAAAAGGATTTCTTTTCGTAGTCACCATATTCCTTCTCTTAACTTATATCCTCCTTTCAATCTCGGTCTGGGTGAAGGCGATAGAAGCATCCGAAAGGACTTATTCCGAGCTTTACAAGGAATCAAGCGTGGAGCTGATAATAGAGCAGCTCACCCCTGCGAAGATATCCGAGATAAGCGACATCGTTATGACGCGCGCGGTTTTCAAGATGAACAAGCATTCCATCGACCACCCGATTCGCGAGGGGCCCGCAGGCGATGAATATTATTATATAGAAAAATCCATGCTGGAGTATCTCCAGAACGGCTCGCCCTCCGCAGATAATTTCGATGACGGCATAGCGCCCATACCGGAATACGATGCATCCCTCGGCGGATGGATGAGAAGCCTGAATGCATCGCTGCTTGCCATAGGCGCTTCCATAGATAATTTCGAAATTTACGATTACAGTTTCAAGCAGGAGGCGCTGGACCGGCTGAATTATTCTTTTAAGATAAAATTGTCGCTCAGGGATACCGCAGGAACTACGACGATTTCAAGAACTTACGATGTGAACGGCAAGATAAACGTGACCGGCTTTGTCGACCCGGCGATAGCGAGGGAGACGAGCGGCCACCAGACGATATACAGGCAGTTCTTCTTCTATCCCGCTTATTCAAGCCCTGCGGCGGTTTCTCCAGACAGGATCGGAGGCATCGAAGCAGGCCAGGGATGGTTCTACGGCCAGCTTGCCAGCGCATCCGAAGCGGCAACGGTGCCTGCGGAGCACAGGGGAAGATATATCCTTGTCGGAAGCTACAGCGAGATTACGGGCCTTGACGAGGAAGTGACCAACGGATTCAGTGCGTACATACTCACGAGCGATGCAGAAGAAGGAGGGACGTGCACGAGGATGAGCGAAACGTATACGGGCGAGAGAAATACGTTCAACGCGCTGACGTATAGCGGAGTGACATGCACTGTCGGGATAGACCCGCTTACCGTGATGCTCAAGCCTTATGTGATTGCGCCGGGCTTTTCGATAAGCAGCGCACCAGACTGCCCGGACCTTGCAAGAGGAATAACGCGGAAGTGCGTCCTTTTCGTAGCAGAGCATGAGCCGTCCTATGTCCAGAGCCATCCAGAAACGAAACTCAGCGCACCCACGGCCAGCACAGGAATATTCGACATGGAAAACATGAGAGACTATGCGTTGTGCGGTTATTACATTCCTTATGCGGAAGCGCCTTCCTACCTACAGAGGCTGCTTCCGAATTCATACAACAAGA
>JACCLJ010000019.1 GCA_013425425.1 Microcaldota archaeon | reverse complement strand
TCGGCCCACCTCGGAACGGTGGAAATCGCCGAACTGCTGCTGCTTTCCTTTCCGCTTTCCTTCCTTATCTACGGAATCAACGACGTTTACGATATCGAGACTGATAGCATAAACCCGAGGAAGGGGGGGATGTGGGGGCACATCCTGGAAAAGAAGGATATAGCGTGGGTGATGGGGCTTTCGCTTTTCATAGCGTTTCTGCTGCTGGCGGTCGCCTACAGCACGTTGAACGCGCTGCATGCCGCGATAATGACCGTGGGTGTCGCATGGCCCATCGCGTATTCCATGCCGCCCCTCAGGCTTAAGACAATTCCTGTCATCGACTCCATCGTCAATGCCGGCTACGGGTATTTCCCGTTCGCCCTTGCCTGCTCGCTTTCAGGCTCGCTGCTTTTCCTCGACTATAGGATAATAGCTTTTTCCCTCTGCCTGTCGACAGTGCATGCTACCGGCACCATAATGGACATGGAAACGGACAGGAAATTCGGGATAAAAACATTCGCCACGGTTCTGGGTCCGCGCGCCGTCGCGCTTTTTGCAATCCTCATCCTGGGCTTCAACCTGACGTTTCTTCCCTGGATATCGATGAGCATAACCGCCTGCGCGGCATTCGCCACTCTTCTTTTCATCTATCTTTTCATCTACCCGACTCCGGCAAACGCGAAAACCACGTTCAAGCTCATGATCGCCTGTTTCTTTGTCTGGCTCGCTTATTTCGTAATAAACCATATCGTACTGGGCAATGAAAGCGTAAGCCTCGCCAGTTTTGAGACTGGAAAATAAAAATGCAGAAATATTTTTAATTTCCACTGTGCTAATCCACCCATGACACACAATTCTGGCAATGGCACCGTAGTAACCGGGGAAAAGAAGCCCCTGAAGATTTTGTTCGTCTCTTTCATAGCCATGGTAGGGGACCTGGCGTGGCAGGTCAGGAAAGAGGGCCATGAGGCAAAGTACTATATCCGAGACAGGCTCCAGAAAGATATATGCGACGGTTTTGTCGAAAAGTGCGATGACTGGAAAGTCCACAAGGATTGGGCGGACCTGATAGTTTTTGACGATGTCGGCTTCGGTGAAGAGGCGGAAAGGCTGAGGAAGGCCGGCAAACTAGTCGTCGGCGGAAGCGTGTATACGGACAAACTCGAGCTGGACCGGGAGTTCGGGCAGTCGGAGCTGAAGGCGGCGGGCGTATCCACCATACCGCGCTGGAATTTCACGGATTTCGACGAGGCGGTAAGCTTCATAAAAAAGAACCCGGACCGCTACGTCATAAAGCCGAGCGGCCTTGCCCAGAACGAAAAGGAGCTGCTTTTCGTGGGCCAGGAGGAGGACGGCAAGGATATAATCGAGATGCTTGAGCGCTACAAGAAAAACTGGGGAAAAAAGATAAAGGTCTTCCAGCTCCAGAAGCATATTCCCGGGGTGGAGGTTGCAGTGGGCGCGTTTTTCAACGGAGAGGATTTCATCTATCCGATAAACGTAAATTTCGAGCACAAGAAACTGTTCCCGGGCGAGCTGGGGCCGAGTACCGGGGAGATGGGAACAACCATGTTCTTCACCAGCCAGGATTCCATCTTCGATGCGACGCTGCTGAAGATGAAGGGCAGGCTCGCGGCCGCGGGCTACGTGGGATACATCGACATAAACTGCATAGCCAATTCCCACGGCATCTATCCTCTCGAGTTCACGAGCAGGTTCGGCTACCCGCATATAAGCATAGCGATGGAGGGGGTGCTAAGCGAATGGGGTACCCTGCTCTACGGAATCGCCAGGAAGGAGAAGCCGGAATTCAGAACGAAGCGCGCATTCGAGATAGGCGTCGTCATCGCCGTGCCTCCATTCCCTTTTGCAGACCCGGTGGCTTTCAGGAGGTTCTCCGAGGACGCCTCCATAATATTCAAGAAGCCGGGGCTTGAAGGCATCCACCTGGGCGACGTGAAGCTTGTGGATGATGACTGGCGCCTTGCGGGCGACAGCGGCTACGCGCTTGTCGTGACCGCCAACGGGACCACCATGGACGAGGCAAGAAAAAGCGTCTACAGCAGGGTAAAGAACATAATAATCCCGAATATGTTCTACCGAACTGATATTGGGCTGCGGTGGGTGGATGATGTGGACAAGCTGCTTACCTGGGGATACCTGCATTAGGCCCGTTTTTTCATGCATATCTTATCGTAGTTCAGCCTTACGCCCCGCAGGATTTCAGCAACCGCCCTGCCGAAGCGCCGCGCCTTCAAGAAAGGGATGCGCGAGCGGCCGTGCATGTGCCCCTCGACCGGAAGGTTGAGGGAAAATGCGGGGTATTTCTTTCCAAAAACATGCGTTTCATCCTCGTGGCCGGTCTTGAAGCCGACCTTCAGGCGCGGTATGCCGCCGAGCATTTTTTTCAGGGCCTTCCTGTCGATGTTGTGCGGCCACTCGATGTTTATGTCTGATTTTCTTGAGGCGTTAGTGACATCAATCGGTATGTACAGGGCGCGCCCCTCCCTTTTCATCACCGCCTTGGCGCCGCTCATAGTGGTTTCCTCGCCTCCGGTGAAATAGAATTTGGTGTGCCTGTCCTTCACGCGCGGCATGACGGATCTGAGGACCTCCGCCACGCATACCACGTTGTCAAGGTTGCCCGAGTAAAGCTTGCGCCGCCTTCTTCTCACGAGCCTGACGCTGGCGGCTTTCCAGACGATGTCCGAGTGGACGGTCACGATTATCTTGCCGGCGTTCTTTGCCATTCTGATCAGATCGGTTAAGCATGGACGGATAATATTTAATATGCCACGGGCCTGATTTGAACAAGCGACCCTTCGGTTTCAAAGCACCTTTGAAAATTTTGAACGAAATTCAAAGGTTCTTCAGCCGAATGCTCTCCCGACTGAGCTACCGTGGCACGAAGAGAAAGGAATATTAATCCAAAAAGTATAAATATATAACAGAGTGAGGGGCAGGCAGCTGACGGGCATTTATTTGTCTGAGGAAGTTCTGTCCACCGGAGGATGCCGCTCTTAAGGAGCTGGAAACGTAACAGAAACGATACCATGCCGAAAGGCCTGGATGAAACGGACGTTTCCCTTCCAACGAAGGTGCAAGGCCTTTGCGCCGCTCCTTCATGGCGTAAGCCATGGAGGCATGCTGAACGTAAAGTTCAGCTATGGAGTACAATGCTGCGAAAACAGAAGACAGACTATGCTCCTCACTCCAAACTTCTTTATGTCATCCCGCCCATTCCGGGAATGCCGCCCTTCATCATCTTCTCCATTTTCTTCCTGAAGCCCCGGTCCCTCTTGAACTTGCCCATCAGCTTCTCCATCTTGTCGAACTGGGCAAGGAAATCGCGCACGTCTTTCTCGGAACAGCCCGAGCCATTCGCAATCCGCGATATGCGGGCTGGATTGGATTTCAGCAGGGAAGGCATTTTCCTCTCCTGTTTCGTCATGGAATTTATCATTGCCTCGTACTGCTTCAGCTTCTGCTCGCTCTGCTGGAGCATCTCCTTCGGCACGTCGTTCGCGCCGAGCATGGAGAAAACGCTGCTCAACGGCCCCATCTTCTTTGCCGCTTTCAGCTGCTCATAAAAGGTTTCAATCGTAAGCTCCTCGCTCTCAAGCGCCTTGACGTCCTGCTCTTTCGTCACTTCCTTTATTTTCTCCATCAGCCCTTCCATGTCGGGAACGCCGAGAAGCCGGCCCACGAATTTCTCGGCGTTGTAAACCTGCATGTCGCCTGTCTTCTCTCCCATGCCGATGAACGCGATCTTCGTGCCCGCTGCCGCAACCGCGCTGAGCGCGCCTCCGCCCTTTGCAGAGCCGTCCATCTTCGTCACTATCACTCCGCTTAACGGAACAGCTTTGTTGAATTCCTCCGCCTGCTTTCCCGCAACCTGGCCGATATCCCCGCTGAGGACGAGATAAACCTCGTCGGGCTTCAGCGCCCCGCTTATGCCTTTCAGCTCTTTCGTCAGCTCGCTGTCAAACGCGCTCCGTCCTGCGGAATCGACGATTATGACGTCTTCCTTGCTCTCGGAAAGTGCCTTTCGGACTATCTTTTCGGCATCCTTCTCCCCTTTTACCGTATAGAACCTGGCGCCGACCTGTTTCGAAAGCTGCTCGAGCTGCTCCTGCGCCGCAGGCCTGTCAACGTCCGCGGCCACGAGCGCGACGCTCAGGCCCTTCGTTTTGTAATAGTGCGCGACCTTCGCTGCGCTCGTCGTTTTTCCACTGCCAAACAAGCCGCAGAGCAGGATTTTGTGCCTGTCGAGCCGGGGGCTGTAACTCTCGCCCATCAGACGGACGAGCTCCTCATAGACGACCTTCATCACGTGCTCTTTCAGCGAAAGCGCCGCAACCTTCCCGGATTTCAGCGCGCGTTCCTCTATGCTTTTTGAAAGCGAAAGCACAAGCTTCACGTTCACATCGGATGCGATGAGCACGCGCTGCAGATCCTTTATGAGCGATTTCACCGCATCTTCGTCAACGTAAGCCCTGCCCGTAAGCTTTGCGAGCGCTTCTCTGAGTTTTTTGCCCAACATACCGCAACAACTTCCGGTATTATAGGAGAAGATATTATTTTTAAGAGAAGCGGTCTTATAATTAACAGTTCAGAGGCGGATTGATATGCACATACGCTCGCCGATAGTCGTCATGCTCGGACACGTCGATCATGGGAAGACGACGCTGCTGGATACCATCAGGGGCACCGCCGTGGCGGCGAAGGAAGCGGGAAAGATAACCCAGATGATAGGCGCGAGCTACATAAGGAAGGAGGACATAACGCACATGTCCGCGGCGAGCGGAGGAAGAATGAAATTCGATTTGAAAATTCCCGGCCTGCTTTTTATAGACACGCCCGGCCACGAGGCGTTTACAAACCTCAGGGACAGAGGGGGAAGCATAGCGGATATCGCGATACTTGTTGTGGATGTGATGCAGGGATTCCAGCCCCAGACGCTGGAGAGCGTAAGGATACTGAAACAGTACAAGACGCCTTTCGTAATAGCCGCAAACAAGATCGACCTGATAAACGGCTGGACGGATTATCCTGCCGCATCGTTCATCGAATCCTATTCCAAGCAGCCGCAGTTCGTGAAAGAAAGACTGGACGACCATATCTACGGTCTGATGGGAAAGATATCGGAACACGGCTTTGACAGCGAAAGGTTCGACAGGATAGGGGATTTCAGCAAGCAGATAGCGATAATCCCGGTAAGCGCAAAGACGAAGGAGGGACTCGGCGAACTGCTCATGCTTATAGCGGGGCTAAGCCAGAAATTCCTGGGCGAGGAGCTTGAGATAGATGAAATGGGCAGGGGGAGGGGAAGCATTCTTGAGGTTAAGGACGAGAAGGGGCTCGGCACGACCGTGGATGTCATACTCTATGACGGTCTTTTCAGGAAAAATGACGAAATAATATTTCTTACCCAGAACGGCGCGAAGAAGACAAAGATAAGGGCGCTGCTCGAGCCGAACGCAAGCGGAAAGGAGAAATACAATTACGTTGACGAGCTTGTTGCCGCAGCAGGAGTGAAGATAGTCGCGCCGGACCTTGAAGGCGCCTTGCCTGGCTCGCCCGTTGACGCCGTGACAGATTTTGAGGAGAACAGGGCTGAGATAGAGAAGCAGTTCAGGAACATAATTTTTGAGAAGAAAGATGAGCTTGGCGTTGTTTTAAGGGCAGACAGCCTCGGCTCGGTTGAAGCGCTCGTAAGGCTTTTCGAAGAAGCGGAAGTCAGGATAAAGTCTGCCAGCACCGGAAAGATAACGAGAAAGGAGATTCTGATGGCTGAGGCCGTTTCGGCCGATGACAGGTATTACGGTGCGGTGCTCGGCTTTAACGTTGACGTAACGGAGGATGCGAGGGTGGAAGCCGATGCGAAAAAGATACCGGTGATATGGAGCGACATAATTTACCGCCTTCTTGAAAATTATAATGAATGGGTGAAAGACACAAAGGAGAAGGAGAAATCGAAAGCGTTCAAGAAGATGACATGGCCGGGAAAGATAAAACTGCTTGCAGGCTGCTGCTTCAGGGTTTCCAAGCCCGCCATATTCGGCGTCGAAGTGCTCGGCGGGAAGATAAGGAAGGGATGCAGGCTCATGAACGCCAAGGGAGAGGTAGTTGGGGAAGTAAGGGAGATGCAGAGGGAGAAAGAGAAGGTCGAGGAGGCGGAGAGGGGAACGCAGCTTGCCATCTCCTGCGACGGCATTTACTACGGAAAGGACGTGTGCGAAGGAAATATTCTTTACACATATATTACGAAGGCGGAGATAACGCAGTTTGAGAGCCAGCCCGGCCTCCTGAGCGATGAGGAAAGGCTCGTTTTTGAGGAGATAAAGAAATTGATCGTAAGCTCTCCCTTTGATTAGGCACCGCCCTTTTTTCAGTAGGGTTTTAAACGATTGGCGCAGGAATGGAGATATGGATGGGGTTGAGGATAATATAGACGATTTCCGCGCTGCCGGAAAGATAGCTTCAAAGATAAGGGAGGAGAGCAAAAG
>JACCLJ010000013.1 GCA_013425425.1 Microcaldota archaeon | reverse complement strand
ACCAGGAAGGAAGAGAAGAAGCCTGAGAAGGCTGAAAGGGGAGAGAAGAAGAAATAAGGCTGATGCTTATGGCTGACAAGGAAAAGGTCTGCAAGACGTGCAAGCGCTTCGTGCTTGACGACAAGTGCCCCGCATGCGGGACGAAGGACTTCACGAAGACGTGGAAGGGCGTCATAATAGTCAACGATCCTAACGAATCGGAGCTGGCGAAGCTGCTCGGCATAACGGCGCCGGGCAAATACGCCTTGTGGGTGAAATGATGTCATTGAAGATTTTGGAGCACAAGAAGAATCCCCTCATGGAAAGGGATGAAGTAAAGGCGGTATTCGAGCACCATGGAAAGCCGACTCCCACCCGCGGCCAGATAATGCCGTCCCTGGAAAGCGTGCTGAAGGCGGACGCGGAGCGCATACTGATACGCAAGATATTCTCCGAGAAAGGCAAGGGCGAGTCGCTGGTCACGGTGCATGTCTACGATAAGAAGGAAGCCTTGCCGAAGATGAGGATGGACATCCTCCGGAAACGGGTGGAGAAGGCGAAAGGCAAGGCCGAGGCGAAAGCGCCGCCAGCTGCAGAAGCCAAGAAGGAAGTGAAGGCCGAGCACAAGACCGGGCATCCCGGCAAATGATGGTTGCCTGAAAACGGATAAGGAGAATGGGTATGGTTTCAAAGTTCCTGCGAGTGAAGTGCAGCAAGTGCAAGAACGAGCAGGTCATGTTCGAGAAGTCCGCCAGCACCGTCAAATGCCTTGTATGCGGAGAGGTCCTGGCCAGGCCCACGGGCGGCAAGGCCTTCATGACCGGCGAGGGCGCCACAGAGGTCTGAAATGAATGAAAGGCTCCCCAAATACGGCGAACTGGTCGTATGCAGGGTAACGAGAATCAACCCCCATTCCGCCATAGTCTACATTCTTGAATACGACACCACGGGCATGATACACGTTTCCGAAATCGCGTCGCGCTGGGTGCGCGACATCCGCGAGTTCGTGAGGGAGAACGAATACATCGTGTGCCGCGTGCTCGACGCGAGGCCCGAGGGCATCTCGCTTTCTCTGAAGCGCGTGCACCGCGAGGACACGGTACGCAAGCTCAACGAGTTCAAACGCGAGAAGCGTTCCGAAAAGCTGCTGGAAATGGTCGGCAAGAGCCTCGACAGGACGCTGGAGCAGACCAAGAAGGAAATCGGATCCTACCTCATCGAGGAGTTCGGCTCGTTCACGAAGCTTTTCGAAATAGCCTTCAGGACGCCGGACCTTCTCACCAGAAAGGGCATGCCCGAGAAGTGGACGAAGGCCATCATAGAAATCGCCCAGAAGAACTTCGCCGATAAGACGTTCGTGGTGAAGGGCCACCTGAGGCTCACGACGAACGACCCGGACGGCGTCGGGATAATAAAGAAAATCCTCCTCAGCGCGAAGAAGCAGGGCCTGGAAATCCAGTACGTCTCCGCGCCCAAATACATCCTCGTGGGCGAGGGCAAGAATTACAAGGAAGTCGAGAGCAAGGTCCGCTCAGTGGGCGAGGACATCGTGAGGGAGTTCTTGAAGCATGGCGAAGCCACGTTAGAAATGGAGAAGTAAAAAGCTAGCAGTGAATGGGCCTGTAAGATGTTCCACAAGACTGCGCCAATACCCTGCCCCTTCTGTTTGTTTCCCTCATAACTGCATGTCTGTCGGCGCCGCGTATCTCTTCAACGCAGTTTCCTGACAGGCATCTTTTTGCATCGCCGAACCTGCCTTGGTATACATCGCCAATATCGGTATGTTGCACCAAAATGACTGCATGATAAGAGCTTTTCATTGGTCATCACCATTTCTTATTATCGAGGATAGTTCTCCGGCAAAACCTTTCCGTCGGGCTTTCCTGTTTTCGGGTCAGGCATGTCCAAAAGACGAATTGTATCATTAGATCTGAATGATGTCATGTCTCCGCCGTTGATTTTTTCCAGTTGTTCTAGGAATAAAGACCAATCACCTGCTGTGCCGCCGCCTTCGTGCACAAAATTATCCCATACTATGTTTGGACGATATTGCGTATTCACAACAGCTGCTCTTCCATATTTTATTTCATGCTCCATTTTCCGCATGCAGACATCATATTCTAAACTAGCAAATGCTGAAAGGCCAAGCGCAGCTAAAGCTAAACGTGCAACCGTTCCCGTTGGAAGCTTGTATATTGTCTTGAATATTTTCATATCCAACCCATCTTATTATTTGTCACTAAATAATAGTTAATTTTACTTATTTATTGGTTCAGAGGTATATAAAGCTTTCGGCGGCTTCCCTCGTAGAACGAGCCGTTTTGCGCCGCTAACATATATAAGGCAGGACGTGCAATCAATATTATAAAATTCTAAGGGGTGTAAAAATGGTAAAGAAAGCTTTTGGTGGTTACACGATTTGCTTCGCCGGAAGGAAAGAGACTCTTGAAGATGTTTTCGGCAAGGGTAAGATAACTCCCAGCGAGATGACGAAGAAACTGTGGGTAGTCGTGAAGAGCAAGAGACTCTCGGCAAAGTAAAGCGAGCTTGCTCTCTTTTTTATTTTTCTTTTTTCTTTCGCTTTTTATTATATTTATTTATACCGGCCAATTCTATATCTATCGGTTAATGCGTCTGACAGCAAGGTGAACCATGGTGCTGGACAAGTTCGGCTCGGGCATAAAGGACGTCTTCCGCAGGGTCATGGGACTCGGCGT
>JACCLJ010000114.1 GCA_013425425.1 Microcaldota archaeon | reverse complement strand
TATGTCCATCCCGCCCTGTCCGAGCACCTCCGCCGCCTCCCTGTTCGTGCTCTCATCCTGCAGGTCCAGCGGGTCGCCGTAGTCGTCCGAGGTTGCGTTTATCAGGCCTGCGGACAGCATGGCGTTGTCAAGCATCCGTGCGAACCTGTCCGTCGGCACTTTCTTTATGGCAAGTTCGTAATCGATGTATGGGATGCCGTAATTCGCATGGAATTCATAATAGCCTTCTGAGGCGCTGAACTGCCCCGTAATCATGATTACCCCTCCCGAAACATTACATGCAAGCGAAGGGTTTGAAGCGCAAGCCTGCGCGATTTTCGCGTTTGCGTCCTCTCCCAGCATGCCCGAGAAAATCCCGATGTCGAACCCCTTCGTTATTGTCGAAGAGCCGTCATTCCTGGCCGTCTGTCCGTAGGTCTGGAACACGCTGCCCGTAAGCATCGCGGATAGAAGCATAATCGCCAATATTCCTTTCATGACACCAACCACCTCGACTCCATCTTTAACCAATTGACAGAAATGCTTTTATATAGGTTTATTTCGGCCTTACGTCGATAAGCGACAGGGTAAAAACTCAGAACCCGAGCCGTTTCGCAACCTGCCCCCCGCATGCCTCTGCAACCGGAGAAAGGTTATAGATTTAAATTTCCCGTACCAATATCCATCGTGGTCGTATGCCAGAAACCGTTCAAAAAAAGCAGGTAATAGCGGAGGAAATAAAGCCGAGCAAAATATACAAGGAAACCTCCCGCATGGAATTCTATTTGCTTTTGGAAAAAAAACTCGGCCAGGACTTTAAGAAGAAGTACGGCATGGAAGAACCCTCCAACTTGAATACGTTATTGAAGGACCCCGACATACTCGGGAACGTGTTTATGCCCACCAGCTCCTATGACTTCGCATTTTCCAAAGTGGCCACTGAAGACGTTTCGAAAGTTTTGGGCGCATTGGTCTATGCCCTGGATAGCTTCTACTGGAGGAGAAAAAAAGACGCCGGGAAAGATAAGGAAAAATGGCTGCACGTTGCAGGCATCAAGCTTAAGTCAGAGCCGGATGGCAGTCTTGAAGTCGAGATCTGGATAGGGGAAACGATAAAAGATAAAAAACAGGATTAAGCCGCATGGCCGGAAAGTGCACGTGCCTCTCAGCCTGAAAGTTCCTTCGCAACCTGTGTTATCCCTTCCGCGGTTTTCCTTGGAGAGAATCCAAGTTCTTTTTTCGCCTTCCCGCAGTCAAACGGCCTGTCAAAATAAAGCACTGCGACATGCTCGCACGTTATCTTCGGCTTTGCGCCAGTAAGCATCGCTTTTTTCTCCCCAAGCCATGCGGATGCGTTTGCCAGGAAATATGAAACGCGTTTTTCAGGCGGCTCGACACCGAGCGCCTTTGCGGCAGCGGCATAAACCTCTTTCTGCGTTATCGGCTCGCCCACGACGTTGTACACGCCCGGCTTCGCCTTCAGCGTGGCTGGGAACAGAGCCGCAACGTCATCCACATGAACGAAGGGGATTGCATTGCTGCCGTCTCCGATAACCGGCATTTTCCCTTTTTTTATCCTCTCAAGAATCATCCTGTAATCCTCGAACGGCCCGTATATGGTGCCTATCCTGAGAATGACGAAGTTTGCACGCGATGAAACAGCCCTCTCGGCTTCATATTTCGAGCGCGCGTAATCGGAATCCGGCTGTACGGTCGCATTCTCATCCGCCGGCTTTTTTGCAAGCCGCTTGCCGTATACGGAAATCGAGCCCGCAAACACGATTCTTGCATTCTTGGGCGCAGCATCCGCAATCCGTTTCGTCAGCTCATAATTCGATTTCCAGAGCTCCGCCTTGTTGTACGTCCTGACAGACCCGGCGATATGAATCACTGCGGAAGCGTCAGCCAGCGTTTTCGCCAACGCAGTTGCATCGGCAAAATCCACTGCAATTTCGTTCTTAAGCCCGCTTTTGTTTCTCACGAGCGGCATCGCATGCGGCATGAGCGCCAGCACAGCTCTTCCAAGCCTCCCGTTCGCTCCGGTTATGTAAATCCTGTTAGCGCCCATATTTCCTTTTCACTTCCTCGAGTTTCCTGTC
>JACCLJ010000113.1 GCA_013425425.1 Microcaldota archaeon | reverse complement strand
CTGGACCGGCTGCTTTTCAGTTCCATCACCAGAAAAAGAGGCAGGAGGAATACGGGGAAGATTTTGATGAACGCTGCGGTGATGACCAAGAACCAGCCCAGAAGCCTTTTTTCTGCTGAGAAGAAATAGATGCCGGCTATTGATAGGGTGATTGGGACTATCTCGAGCCGCAGCGGAACAAGAAAGAAGATGGGCGCGAATAGGAGGAAGGCCGCTGCTAAGTTCTGTTTGGCATCAATTTTTTTGTAAACAAAAAAGAGGGCGGCGAAAAATGCTAAAGAGAGAAACTCGAAAACGTATGCAAAGGTTGCTATATCGGGTGAAACCGTGCGGATGGCCTGGAAATAAAGCAGGGCTAGTGAAGGATAGGCGAGCTGATTCCCATCCGGGCCGATACCGGAATAATAGAAAGAGATATCATTGCCTTCCTCGTAAGCACCAAGTAAAAAAGGCGTGAAGAAGCCGCTGAATAAAATGAGCCACAGGGACAGAACTAAAGCTAAAAAAAAGTCTTTTTTTCCCTTCTCATCCATTGGAAACGCCCACGGCTTTGGCTGTTATTTCCCTTCCCAGACTAGTTCCTCTATGCGCTGCTTCCTGTTTTCATAACGTGCAAGCACGAAGAGAAGGTCGCCCAGGCGGTTCAGGTATTTGATTATGTCCGGGTTTATTGATGATTTTCTTGAGAGGGTTACTACCCTGCGCTCCGCCCTCCTGCAGACCGTGCGCGAGAGGTGAAGGAGTGACGCTGTTTTGCTTCCACCCGGCACCAGGAAATTCGCGAGGCGTGGGAGCTCTTCTTCTATCTTGTCTATCTCGGCCTCGAGTGAGGAAATGTGCGCTGGATTTATCTTTTTGGCCGGCGTCTTGCCCATCGCAAGCTCCGCGCCGATGAGAAACAGCTCTTTCTGGATTTTCCTGAGTAGTGCCAAAACGTCGTCGTGGCTGGTGAAGGAGATGGCGACGCCGAGGAGGGCATTAAGCTCATCTACGGAACCGTAAGCCTCCACTTGTGCGTCGTCCTTGTATACCTTCTTGCCCGAAAGAGTTACCGTCTGGCCGGTATCGCCCATGCGCGTGTAAATCGGCATTGTTATTTCACCTTATCAAAACCTTTCCGGTCCGAACCGCCTCGCGGACTACCCCGATTTCCCTGCTTTTTGTTTTGAATTCCTCTGGCGTATAGCAAAGCACATCCGCCGCGAAACGGACGCCGCATTTCTTGAAGACCGCACCGGCCCTCAGGAGGAAATCTGTCCCGGAGAATTTTTCTGAAACTAATATGAAATCGTAATCGCTTTCCAGGAGCCAGTCGTTCCGCGCCCTAGAGCCGAAGAGAATGACTTTTATGGGAGAAAAGTTCCTTTCCAGCGATGTAAGGAATTTCCTTATTTTTTTATCTGCTTCAAAACCCATTCTAACACCTCTTTTGCATATTCTATTTTCCTTTCGCTTATTATCTCATTGTATGCCTTGGCGGGTATCGTGTTCGCCGCATCCGGATAACGGGCGATGGTATAATCGAAATTCAGTTCCATTAAACAGCCCATTATGCGTTCCGGTACTTTCAGCGCTTCGCCCAATTCGATAAGGTTGTGCGATTTTATCTGAATAGAGCGTGTTTTTTCTATATGGAGCGCTTTTATGGCTTTTTCCGCACATTGTTGGGAGAGAAAGGCTGCAACGTAATATTTCTTTATTTTAAGGTTTGCCGCCGCAGCATCGAAATCCTCTTTCGCTTGCGCAATCCAGTTTTCGCTTTCCTTCCGCATCAGATCAGCTTCTTTCCCTTTTCTTCTAGGTGTATGCAGCTGACGGGGCAGGATTGCGCCGCGTTCAGGTTGCACTTCTTGTCCGGGAGTTCGAGCACGAAGCTGCCGCCCTTTCCCTTCGCTCCTTTGAGGTTGGACTTGCCGTCTCCGGCCATTTCCCAGAAGTCCGGGCAGACCGCGGCGCATGCACCGCAACCGATGCAGGTACTCCGGTCGTGTATAATCTTGACTGCCATTGTCTCACCGCTAAGAAAATGCGAAACAAACTTTATTAATCTAATCTGCAAACTACAAGCAATGACGATGATCGACGATTTCAGGTTGCTTGAACGCAATGGCTTCGGGCTGCTTCCGTATGTGCTTGCCAAAAACGAAAATGAGGCAGCTGCAGCCGCGAAAAGGATGGGCTATCCGGTTGCGCTGAAGATTGTCGCGCCCGAGATAAGCCATAAAACGGATATCGGCGGGGTAAAGATAGGGCTGCGGGACGAGGCGGTCATGAGGCATGCGTACAAGGAGATAATGGCGAACGCGGCGGGCAGGAAGGTTGATGGGATGCTCGTCCAGAAGATGGCGAGGAAGGGCGTCGAGCTCATAATCGGCGGCAAGAAGGACCCGCAGTTCGGGCATATGATCATACTCGGATTGGGTGGGGTGTACGTCGAGATATTCAGGGATGTGACCGCGAGAATCTGCCCTGTGAAAAAGGAGGATGTCGATGAGATGGTGAACGAGCTCAAGGCCCACCCGTTGCTTACCGGCGCGAGGGGGGAGAAGCCGATAAACAGGAGCGCACTGGAAAGGCTTGTAATAGCGACGTGCAGGTTCATGGAGAAGGAGGATATAAAGGAGATAGACCTGAACCCGGTGATATTCGACAGTGAGGGATGCGACATCGTAGACGCAAGATTGGTGAGGTAATGGCGGCCAGCAAAGAGATGCTCAAGAGGATAAACAAGATACTTGAACCGAAGAGCATTGCCGTTGTCGGAGCCTCGCAGGCTCCGGAGAAAGTCGGGCATGTGATAGTGAGGAACCTGATCGAAGGAAGATACGGCGGAAAGGTGTACCCGGTAAATCCGAAATATGACAAGCTGCTCGGGATGAAGTGCTATCACTCCGTGCTTGATGTTCCTGGAAATATTGATTGCGTGATAATAGCAACCCCGGCGCCCACGATACCCGCTATAATGGAGGAATGCGCGAAGAAAAAGGTTGGCGGCGTGTTGATGCTGAGCGGCGGTTTCGAGGAAGTCGGGAGAAGGGACCTGGCGGATGCGGTCAGGAAGATTGCCGAGACCAACAGCATCCCGACAATTGGTCCAAATTGTCTGGGTGTGTTCAATCCGTATAACCACGTCGACAGCATATTCTTCCCGATGTATAAGCTTGGCAGGCCGGGGCCGGGCAACGTTTCATTCATAACGCAGAGCGGCGCGGTCGGCTCCGTCATAATAGACGCGGCTGGTTATTACGGCATCGGAATCGCCAAATTCATATCTTATGGAAACGCGACGGTGCTTGATGAGACGGATTTGCTCGGCTATCTCGCCGAAGACAGGAAAACTGAAATAATCATATTCTACCTGGAAGCGGTCAAGGATGGGAGGCGGCTTCTGGCTAAGATGACGGAAGTAAACAAGAAGAAGCCGATTCTCGTTCTCAAGGCGGGCAGGGGGGCTGCGGGGCAGAGCGCCGCGCTTTCGCATACGGGAAATATAGCCGGCAGCTATCTTGCTTACCAGGCGGCGTTCAGGCAGGCCAAGGTAACCGAAGCGAGAAGCATAGACGAGCTATTTGACCTTATGCGGATATTCGGGCAACCGCCAGCTATGGGGAAAAAGATGGGCGTCATAACAAACGGCGGTGGGCTGGGGGTTCTGACCATAGATGCGGTTGAGGAAGAAGGACTTGCTGCGGCCGGGCTGGGTGAAGAAACCATTGCAAGCCTCAAGAAGGTGCTGCCGAGCTATGGGAATATCGGCAACCCCCTCGATCTGATAGCAGATGCAACCGTCGAGTTATATGAAAAGGCCATAGAGGAGTACATGAAAGATGGTGGCGTGGATTTCATCATCATCTGCGTCCTTTTCCAGACGCCGCCCATGAATGAAAGGATAGTTAATGTGCTTGTGAACGCTGCCGAGGATAAGAGGAAGCCCATTGCGGTCGTATCTGTAGGGGGCGCTTATACTGAATCTTACAAGAAAATCCTGGAAAGCAGGGGGGTGCCGACGTTCGGCTCGCCGAATTCCGCGGTTAAGGCGATACGGAAATTCATAGAGTACTCCAAAAACATGCAAAAATACACCAGAAAACCGAAAAAAACAAGGGGTTGAACGGTGGCTGCTCGGACGGATGGGGGGTGCACTTCTACTATTATTAACTCGATAGATAGAAGAATTTTTAATAATTTGTATCTATAGATACAGATATAAGAAAGAAAAGCTGGCTTCACGGCGCGGTGATTTTTTGTTGCTCTATATCTACGATATAAAACAGGAAAACAAGAGAAACTTCAATAAAATAAAGAGGAGTTTTTACTATAATCTCAACAAACTCGGCCTCAGGGAGGCAACGAGGATAACCAAATCCACCATCCTGGTGCCAGATGAAAAAGAGAGGGTCATGGATCGGTTCTTCTCTGATTTCAGAAAGAAAACTAAAAATATTGTAGTTTACAAGGCATTTGCGCACTCCGTAGAAGCAGTTGATTAGTGGAAGTACGGGGCCCCTCTTATTCCAAAGCCAATTCACATATAAACACTGGAAACTCTAAGCCGAAGGTCCCGGCTACCCCACTGCTTATTTTACCGAAAACCCCCCGTTCCTTTCCTTCGATAACAACCGCCGCCGAACAAGGCAGCTCGCAAAAACCGGTTTCCTTCTCTTTCAAGGCATATTTCAATCCCTGCTCGCCCAAAAGCGTCTGCAGGTAGCCCAGCGCATCCGAAAACTCCAGGTTTCTGTTGCAAATCCCGAAACAGAGGTTCCTTTTCATTTTTCCATTTTCGTAGACCATGCCCAGCTCGTAAAATTTCTGCGGCAGGCCTCTCATCTTGTTGACCGCGAAAACTTCGAGCATATCTGCTGCCAACATCGGCCGCACCACGGTGTAATCCTCCGAGGAGGGGTTTTTTATCTCCAGGGCCTTGCCGCCGTAGCCCACCCCACCCAGCTTTTTTTTGTTCGTAAGCGTAAACGTTTTCACTTCCAGAAAACCCATGCCGCGCATCACAGAATCTACCGCATCATCCCTGGTCATCCTGCCGCCGGGGCTGAAAAAACCAGGGAGGGTCGGTTCGAAATTATTATAGCCATAGGCTATCGCGAGGTCTTCGATAATATCCACCGCGTCCATCACGTCGGCGCGATAAGGCGGCACGAGGATGATTTTTCCATCGCCCCCGTAACCCATCCTCCCCAGGCATTCCGCTATCTTTTTCTTCTCCAGTTTTACACCAAGCAGTTTCTCCGCTTTTTCCACGTCAAATTTCATCTTTTTATAAGTCAGGTCCGGGCAGCGATCGCTCTTCCCTTTGTATGCAACCTCCACTTCGTATATCTCACCGCCCATATCCGCGAGCGAGCAGGCGATTATGTTAAGCGCCTGGTTTATCCCGACCTTGTCATTGCCGCTTACCTCGACAAACACCTCTTCGGTATCCGTATCCACCTTCCCGGTTTCGGCCGAATTCACTATTGGGATAAGCGCCATTATGCGGTCGTTCTTGTCGACGAAAACAGGATACCGCCCGTATTTTTCTATTATGTGGCCGTATTCCTTCCCCTTCGGGTGCTCGCGAAGTATCTCCCGCGCATCCGCCTCCTTGGGATAATTGAGCGGCGTGTAAACAATCTCCTCGGGTTTCATCGTGGTATATCTGAGTGGGAACCCAATCTCTTTCAGCGGGTAGATGCCTATCCCGAAACGCTTCACCTTCCGGCCCAGGGTGTAAAGCAGCTTTTCCTGGAGGAGAACCACGTCCCGTATCCGCCGGTCGTCGAATTTCAGGTTTTTTACCACCGCGCACGCCGTATACGGTCTTATTTTCGCAACGCTTTCGTCAACCATCACCTTATATGCGGATTTTTTTGCGGCGTACTTCCCGTTTTCCTTTTTGTAATACGAGCGGAGGGCCCTGGCGAGGCCTTCCATCGAATACCAATCCGGCCTGTTCGGCGTAAGCTCGGCGTATATCTTGCCGGTTTCGCTGTTGACCTCGCTGGGGGCGCCTATCTCGGTAAGCCCATCTACGACCTTATCCTTCGGCAGGTCCAGCAGTCTTCTGAAATCATCATAATCAAAATCAACCACTACCATTGGCAATCCCCCCGCATTTCTCGAATCCTTCTGCTTTTACATATAAATATGTTCCCAAATATTCGTCACAAACGGCGTTCAGGGCATCCGTCCCTCCGTATTTTTCAACCAGGCCCTCAAAACACGCGACGTTTTCATATTCATCCGCGCTATACGTGCAGCGCTGCGTTTCCACATATATCCCATCGCCATAATTAACGAAACCGAAAACCAGCGCAACGAGAAGCCCGAAAACCAGGGAGAACGCGGCCGCACTTTTTGCGGACGGCAGCGGCATCCGCCCCTCTTCGTCTTTTTCATAAATTTTTGCCAGCGCGAAACCGCCCACGAGCCCGAGCAGGTGCGCCGAATGCGCTATATTGTCAGCGCGGCCGAAGCCGAACAACTCTATTGCGGCATAGATAAGGCCCACGGCAGCCATGGGCATCGGAACCGCACCGAAGAGATAGACGACCATCTTGGGTGCGACAACTATGAGCGCTCCTATTACACCGAATATCGCGCCGGACGCCCCCAATGCGCTTGCACCTGGTCCGCTGACGAGCATGAAACCCGCTGCGCCAACGATGCCGGAAACGAAATAGATGAGCAGGAACATTCCGCCGCCCACGCGCCGCTCAAGCGCGTTCCCAAATATGAAGAGGGCGAACATGTTGAAGAAGAGGTGCTCGAGATCCGCATGGAGGAACATGCTTGTGAACACCCTCCATGGCTCGGTGAGGAGCCCGCCGGAAAAAAGCACGCCCGTTTCGGTAAATCCGGGTATTGCAAGCTGGAAGATGAAAAAGAAGACGCATAAAAGTATTACGGCATTCGTGATTCTCATTTGGCCGCCCTTGCAAGCTTTTTCACATACTCAGTATGATAATTGCCGGTAAGGCACCCGTCGCATATCGGAATCCCGACGGCCTTCCGCAATCCTTCGAGTGAAAGATAAGCGAGGCTGTCCGCGCCTATGAATTTCCTTATCTCCTCAATACTCTTCGAGCTCGCGATGAGCTCGCTGCGCGTGGGAATGTCAACGCCATAGAAGCACGGCCATTTCACGGGCGGGCTCGTTATCCTCACGTGCACCTCCTTCGCACCGCCTGCATTGCGGACGAGGCTCACTATCTCGCGCATCGTGGTCCCGCGCACGATGCTGTCGTCTATCAGGACGACCCTCTTCCCTCTAGTCACATCCTTCATCGGATTCAGCTTCAGCCTCACCGCTTCCCTTCTCTTCTCCTGCGTGGGCATGATGAACGTTCTCCCAATGTATCTGTTCTTTATCAGGCCTTCATCATACGCCGCGCCGAGCCGTATTGCATACCCCATCGCGGCAGTCCTTGAAGTGTCCGGAACGGGAACCACTATATCGCAGGAAACCGGAGCTTCGGCAGCCAGCGTTTCGCCCAGCTTCATGCGCACTTCCCGCACGCCCCTGTCGTTTATGGTGGAATCCGGCCTGGAAAAATAAACATACTCGAACATGCAGTTCTTCCTCTCTTTCCTGTTTATCGTCTTCCTCTCGCCCGTCGCCGCGTTCACCAACAAACCATTCCCGACATCCCCCCCATACTCTATATCGTTTATGTCCAGGGCAACGCTTTCGGATGCGAACATGATGAAATCCTTATTCTCGCCCCATATGAGCGGCCTTATGCCGAACGGGTCGCGGAACACATACAGCCCGCCCTTGCATATCGCTGCGTCCGAGTATGCGCCTTCAAAATCAGCCATTATCCTTTTCACGCCGTCTTCCATACCGAACTTATGTATGTAATACGCCATTGGCTCGGAATCGACTGTTGAATTGAATTTGTAGCCCCATTCTTCTATCTTTTTTTTCACTTCGGCGTAATTCGCAAGGTGGCCGTTATGCGCCACCGCCACGTCCTCATAAACGGAAGGCTGCACGTCTTCAACCCTGCAGTCCCCTATGGTCGGATATCTCGTATGGCCTATGCCGACGCTCCCGCCGAGCCGGAGGTCCTCTTTCCTGAATATGTTTTCAACGAAACCCAGCCCCCTTCTCTCGTTTATTTTTTTACCGTCAAAAACGGCAAAGCCCGCCGCGTCCTGCCCCCGGTGCTGCAGAGCTATCAATGCCCGGTAAAGCAGCGGCGCCACGTCCTTCTTTGTCTTGGAATATATCCCTACGACTCCGCATTCCTCTCGCTTCTCTTCCATAATACCATTTCCCAGCGCTGTTTTTAATTATTTTTCCCGCAATGCGCAGGTCGCGCGGCAAACCTTTTTATACCTTTCCTTACCAACTACCACATTGAGAGGCATTTACCCATGACTAGAAAGCTATTGAGAACACCTATCTGGAATGCTAGTCCGGTTCCCGTAACGCCGGCACCCGCCGCCGTTTTTGGCCGCAAGCCTTTATTGGAGAAGATGAAAAGCATAGCCAGCTGGAGCGATATCAATCAGGCAACGGCGCTCATACGGAACCCGAACGCGGATTTAGGCGCAAGGCTCGAAATGCTCGGCGCGATGAAATACACGAAATCCACGTGCGAAGGCCATGAAGAGATATTGAAGGCCCTCTGGCGCCTTTCCGCATGCGATGAATGCGAAACCATACGCACCGCAGCCCGGGAGACCCTGATCCTTCAGCAGAATTTGATCATCTCGGCGTTCAGCAAACCACCTGCCGAAAAATAGGATGTTCCGGCGGCTCAACCGTCAAACCACTGCCCCAAACTCTTCTGTTCCCCCTTTTCCTTGAAGCTTTTTATCATCTGCCCGGTCGTTCTTCTTACCCTCTCCTCCGAGAAATCGTGCTTTCTGACAAGGATGCCGACAACATCCTCCTCGCTGACTTCACCCCATCCGAATTTCCCCGGAATCTCCGCTTCCTTCGGTTTCATGAACAAATCCAGGATTTCCCGCGGGTCGACTTCAAATTCATAATTATATTTCTGCCTGATGTAATCGATGATCGTTGCCGGCTGTTTATGCTCCTTCACTATCTTCAGCGCGGTTTTCGGCCCGACGCCCCTGACCCCTTCGTTGAAATCCGTGCCCGTAAGCACGCCTATCATTATAAGCTGCTCCCGGGTTACCCCGAGGCCGGCCAGCGTTTCCTTGAGCACTATCTCCTCCGGCTCTATCATTATGTATCTGTCCTGCCGCGGCACCTTTCTCCTGCCGGTTATGGAGATGTTCCGCACGAGAACCGGAGCGCCGAAAAGCAACGCATCATAGTCCTGCGATGCGGCCGCGTACACGATTCCCTTCTGCGCCATGATCGCCGCCTGCGCCTCGCCTTCCCCCTCAGCCTGGACCCACGGAATCCCCATCGCGGTCAGGAGCTCTTTTGCCTCCGCAACCATCTGCGGCGTAAGCCGCGAGGTCGCCTGCGCGTATTTCTTGGCCTCGCGGAACTCCTCCTTTTCAAGCGCCTCTTCCCATTTTTTCCTCGCACTCGCCTTCACCGCCGCCCTTTCCTCGTGCGTCCTTTCCTTCAGTTCGGCCGGTTTCCCGTCAAAAACATAAACCGGCCTTATCCCGTTCTCAAGAAGCTTCGCATTCCTGTAAAACAGGCCGGAAAGGTGTGCGGTGATGTTCCCCCTGAAATCCATCAGGGGCGTCCCATCCTCCTGCCGTATGGATGCAAGAAACTGGTAAAGGACGTTGAATGCGTCGACAGCGATAATCCTGCCAGAAAGGGATTCGAGTGAAATGGCATGCTTTATCGCGAGGTCGCCGAGGTCTACGCCCATTCAGTCCCTCTTTTTCTTCTCGCTTTCAAGCAGGTCGCCAAGCGTCTGTGCGGAGAATTTTTTCGATGCCTGTGCCGTAGGCGCGATGCTTCCGGACACCTTTTCGATAAGCTTTACCCTCAGCTCTTTTTCCAGCTTTTTCGCGACCGGGAATGTCGGCTCGATATCCTCGCGCTCAATCCTCTCCAGATAGCTTTGTTTTTCGTTTATCCTTTCGGCGACAACGGAAACCGGCAGCCCCATATGTTCCCGCGCATTTTTTATCTTCTTGCCGAAGCCCTCGACTATCTCCTCGGTTTCCTCCGGCCGGGCGCGCGGCGCTTCCGCAACGCCCCCCTTCGGAGCATCCTCCTCAAGGAAATAAAGGATTTTTTTGCCCCATGCGCATCCGCCGCAGACGGCGAGCTTCGCCCCCTCCACGAATACCACTGCCCGTATCCCCTTGCGGCCGCAGATCTCACAAGTAGCTTCTTCCATGGTTTGATTCTCCCGCGAATGTTTTTATTGTATTGTAATTTCTTATTTAAGAGATGGAAAATGGGCTGCGTGACCTTCGGTCACTTCTTCCCAATTTTGCCTGAGCCAAAACTCAGGTCTCACGGCCGTAAACAACTGCAAAATTGGGCCCGCGCGGGATCGAACCGCGGATCTTCGCTGTGTAAGAGCGACGTCTTAACCATTATTGAGCCGCGAGGACGAACCTCATGGCTTTTTTCAGGGTTTTTGCCATTCGAAAACACCGGGGCAAAAATCCTCTCGACTACGGGCCCGGGGATCAGAATCTCCTTCTCATTTCAAGGCTGAACGGGGGCTTCGCAAACAGGTACTGCTTCTCCTTCCCCTCGAGCTCATTGAGTATCCTGTGCACGAAAATGCCCACAGGGTCGGTCAGGGTTGGCACCCTCTTCTTCAGGTCCTCAAAGGAGCCGAATTTCGCCTTTTCCCTCTCGCGCAGCAGCGCCTCCATGTTCTTTTTGCCTATTCCCGGCAGGAGGTCGAGCGTATGCACCCTTATGGATATCGGCCTTGCGTTGTTAAGGAAGTTCACGAAATCGCTTTCACGCTCCTCCACCGTCTGCCTCAGTATGTTCGGAAGGAATTCCCTGGCGCCGTTGGTCAGTTTATCATAAGTTATCCTGCCCTTTATGTGGTCTACCTCCTCCCTGCCTTCCCTTCCAACGTAGACCCTCTGGCCCAGGACTATCGCCGCGTTTGGTTTGACCGTAGCCTCAAGAAGGGTGAAAAACCGGGTTCCCAGAAGCTGGACCACTGGCTCCCTCTTTATCTGCGAGGAATGGCCTAGGGGTAGATACTCTATCACCAACGCATAATCCTCCATCAGATTCCCCCCTACTTCGTTATGAGCTTCAGCACCGCGTCAAGCTCCTCATCGCTTAATTCTACCTTCTCTTTTATTAGTATCGCTTTCAGGGTAGGGATGCGTTTCGGCATCGTGTCCACTATCTTCATTGCGGTTTCGGCCGGTATCTTCTCGTTTTTTCTTATCTCTTCGACAAGCTTCCTGGCCTTGGCGGGCGCGGCCTCTGCGAATCTTTCGGCGTGCTCCAGCACCTGGGCCTGTTCGTAAGCCAGCTCTTCCGTCTCTTTCCTTTTTCCAAGAATATTCTTGATTTCGGCCTCTGCAATCGGCTCAGAAGATTTTACTTCCATTATAAACACCCCTCACGCTGATTTCAGATGAATCACGTTGGCAATAAGCTGTTTTGTTTTGCCACCGTCTTTTATCTCTACGACATAGCTTCCCCTCCCCCTGGCCTCCCGTATGATGCCGTGTCTGCTCCTGTATCTCAGGTGGGGCCTGCCGCTGACCGTAGCCTGCGGGCAGTAGGCGACCGTGTCGCCCACGTTGAAACTCCTGACCATCTCCGAAACGGTGATTTTTCTTTTCCTCACCATTTTTCTGGTTTTTTTGCTAAGAAAACCTTTCGACCTTTTTACCATTTGAACCACATTAAAATAGGCAGTTTATAACACTCTTTCTGAGAGAAAGCATTTATAAAGGGTTTGGCGCCTAAAATCATTTATAAATCTTCGTATCCGTTTTGTAAAAAGGTGATTGCTTGGCCAAAACAAAAAAGCCAGAATTTGTAATAACAAACATGGTTGCATCCGCATCGCTGGGCCTCGAGCTCGATCTTTTCCAGCTCGCCAACAAGATAAAGGAGATAGAGTACGAGCCGGAGCAGTTCCCCGGCGCAATCCTGAAATTCAAGGAGCCGAAAGCTTCGCTTCTTTTATTCAAGAACGGCAAAATAGTCTGTGTCGGATGCAAAAAGCGCTCCATGGTGGAGAAGACCATAGAAAAAACAAGGAAAATGCTTCTTCCCTACGCCAAGAAAATAATAAAGGACAAGAAGCCGAAGATAGAGATAACGAACATAGTGGCTTCGGCGGACCTGGGCCTCGAGCTGGACCTTTACAAGATAGCATATAAGATAAGCAACGTTGAATACGAGCCGGAGCAGTTCCCCGGCGCGATACTGAAATTCAAGGAGCCGAAGGTTTCGCTGCTTCTTTTCAAGAACGGCAAGGTCATCTGCGCCGGTGCCAAAACCGAAGAGGACATACGGAAGGCCCTCCTGAAGGCCAGGCAACTCCTCAAACCCTACGCAGAGAAGAAGAGGGTGGGGTAGGTTCTTGTGAAGCGCGTGTTGGCCACGCTGCTGTTCGTCCTTCTTTTTGCAGGCACGTTCGGCTGCCTGAACTCCACCTTCGGTTTGAAGACTTTTGAGGATTGTGAGGCGCCCGGAGTATCCGATACGGAAAAAATAGAATGCTACCATCTTGCGGCCATGTCGGCTGCCTATGCCGGGGACAAAACGCAGGCGGTTCTCGGATGCTATGCCGCGATGTACGAGATAGACCCGATGCACGAGGAGAAAAAAGACGATTTGTGGAAAAGGGCGCAGATAGAAAAGAACAACTGCCTCTACGATGTGGCAAAAATAGCGAAGGATTCCGCAATCTGCGATGGGATAGCGGATTCGGACCTCGGCTGGGCGATACAGGGCGCCGCAACCACGAAAGACCTGTGCAAGAGCCAGGTGGAGCGGCTGGAGCAGAACAATCTTGAAAATTATCAGGAACACGGCCTTTGCGCACTGGTCCTAATCTTTCCCCTTCTTCTGGTAGCCATTGCGGTGCGAACCGGCATTATTCCGGAAATTCGTCCATGAGCTCGAGCGCTTTCTTCACGCTCATTCCTTCGCGTACGCCTATATTCTCCGCCCACGTTGTGACGTGCCTTATCTTGGCTTTCATCAGGCCGTCAACATCCTTTACGCCAGCGACGAACGCCGCGACATCTCCGACCTTTTCCGCGGTTTCCTTGTCTATATAGCTGCAGGCGACATATCCATTTTTCGCCTTCACGACAATGAGTGGCATATTCCCCATGTTCTGTTTTAATGCAACATATTTCTTGCCTTCGAATTCCACTTCGCCGGGTTGTTCACGCACGGTTTTCCCTCTCTTTTCTCCTCTGCAGCATTTCCTTCTTCTTTTCCCCGATGCCCATGTGCTTCGCGCAGCTTATGCAGTAGTATGAATCCACGCTTCCGAAACACTGCACGTTTTCTTCTCCGCGCAAATCGGTTGAAAATCTGGTCCGCCTTTCATAGGACATCGCCTTCGAACGGGGCACGGTCCTGCCGCAGTTCACACAATTCACTACCCGGTCTCTTCCTCTTCTTTTGCCCATCGTAATCACTTTTTGACGTCTTTTAGTTTTCCGACAAGGCTTCCGTCCAGCCCAATTACTAATGCATCGTTTAGTTTAAATAATTTGTTGTTAAGAATCGGCCCAAGTTGCCTTTCTCCCGGCTTGTTTATTGTTGAACCGACCAGCGGATTGAATGCCGGCAGGAGCACAAGTTTTATCTTTCCGTTGAATGCAGGATATGTTTCCCTTGTTTTTTCCGCATCCGCTTCTGCGACGAGCCACGCCGCCTGCCGGTGGATTTTCCCGCTCCTGTCGACAACGCTTATCTGGGGATGCTGGTGCGCGGAAACCAGATAATCGCATTGCATTAATTTTTCATCCGGCCACGAATGGCCATGCATTATCCCGATTTTTCCATACACGATGCCGCCGGGCCCGGAAACGCCTATGCCGAGCACGCCGCATATTTTTTCCAACCCGCCATCATGATTGCCCTTCACGATGGCAAGCTCCGCCCGCTTCGCAAGCCTTCCCAGAATATCAATCGTTTTTTCATCCACGCGGAGTATGTCGTCTTTCACGTCCCCGGCGATTATGAGTTTTTTCGCTTTCGTTTTCTTGAGCAGCAGCATTATCCTCCCGAAAATCCGCTCGCTCAGCATCTCATCAAAAATCCCCCGCCCGCGCAGTTTCTCCTCCATGCCGAAATGCGTGTCGCCGATTATCAGCGCGCCCCGGTGCAGTATCGCGGGGGCGTTGTAGAGGAATTTCATGCATACGCTCTGCTCGCATAACCATTAATTTCGTTTCGCCACTGATTCATACTGTGGTCAAGATCTATTTCAGGCACGAAAAGCCCCGGCCTTTCCAGCGGCAGTTCATGGCGGACATCTACTCAGCGATAGCGCGGCGCCGCAATTTCATGGCAAACGCACCCACCGGCTCCGGGAAAACGGATTCCGCGCTCTCGGCGGCGGTTTCATTCGCGCTGGAAAACAAAAAAGACGTGTTCTTCCTGACGCCCAAAATCTCACAGCACAAAATCGCGATCGAAACGGTTTGCGGGCTGGGCGAAAAGCATTCCCTTCCGGTTCGCGCGGTGGACCTGATCGGCCGGCGCCTGGCATGCATCCACCCGGAAATCTCGAAGCTCGAAGGCGAGGGCTTCTACCATTTTTGCGCCCTGAAAAGGAAGAAGGCCGGCTGCGCCTTCCACAACAACATCTCGGGCAAGGGGCTTGGCGGCAAGGAAGGCGCGGAAAACGGATTCAACGCCCTGCTCCGCTCTTACGGCCATGGAAAAACCCACGCGGAAATAATAGAAACCGGAAGGAAAAACGAGTTCTGCCCGTATGAGCTGATGATGAAAACCGGCTCTGTTTCGAACGTCATCGTAGGGGATTACTTTCACTTCATCGTTCCGGCGATACGCGAGTCGGTGCTGAACAAGACCGGCAAGCGGATTGAAAACTGCATCGTGATCCTGGACGAGGCGCACAATCTTGCCGCGCGGGTGCGGGATTATCTCTCATCCTCAACGGGCACGTTCACGCTCCGCCGCGTTGAAAAGGAACTCCGGATCGCAGGATACAAGCCGCCGCCGCTGGCAGAGCGGTTTGAGGAATGGGCCGGCAATATCATGGGCGGCAAGGGAGAGTGCACGACCGGGAAAGAGGAGTTTTACGATTTCCTGTC
>JACCLJ010000094.1 GCA_013425425.1 Microcaldota archaeon | reverse complement strand
CGACTAGCGAAATGGAGCCTGAGAGTATTGCCATCCGCTCGCTCCCGCTTGCAGCTCCGCCATCATTATAGGATGGCGCATAGGGCTCGTTCGGGGCGGATTTTGGCGCCTCTTCGCCATAATACTGCTGCCCGTCAGCCTGCGTGGCGCCGGGAAGGCTTATGCAGCCGAAACTGAGCAGCAGCAAACCAAGAGCCAGAAGAACATATGTGGATTTCATGCTATCTACCAATAGGGATAGATATAATAAAGCGGCAGGAAAACGTCAGGGAAAAACCTGACGGGGGCACCTATATACTTAAAAACAGTTTGTGGTAAAAGCATAATCGGAAGGGTTGATGGGAAATGAACACGAATTGATACCAATACAAACATTTAAATATCTTATCGAACATATTTATACACAAACAAACATGATAAATGGTGATGTAATTGAATGCGCAGAACCAGAAACCTGACAGAAAAAGCAATCCTCCGACGGGAGGCCTCATAGGCGGAACGCCAAGAGAAAAAGTGAGGGTGGCTCTCGGTAGCACCGGCGTCCTCATTGATCAGTTGGTTGAAACAGAGGTCAAAACACTTCAAAACAAAACCGATGGGCAGTTGAACGAGATAAGAACCCAGGTGAGGAGTGCTAGGGAAGGGAGCAGGAATGCAAAGGGCATGGCTGCCACGGCAGTAGAACGGGCAGGCAAAACTACGGGAGATTTGAAAAGGCTCAGCAAGAGGATGGATGCCGCGGAAACTGCCGGTAAAGACGTCGGCGGTGCAGTAGGAACGCTGGAGGCGTCTGTCGAAGAGCTCAAGGAAGATGTTTACGGCAATTTAAGCGATATAAGCGAACTTGGAAATAAGGTCAAGAGGCTTGAAGACAAACAGGAGGCTGCGGTACTGAGGCCGATGGTTGAGATTCTTTATATGAAGCAGAGGGCATCCAACAGAAGCACCGGGAAGGCGCTTGCACGGATGATTGCAGAGCACCGGGCGACTATGGAAGATGTCCACGACATTCTTGAAGACTTTAACAGAGATGTAGAAGGGATGAGGGGAGAAGCTGAGGAAGCGAAAAAGGCTGCCGGAAAAGCAGCAGTCTCAGCTGAACACGCTGAAGAGCTCCTGAAGAGCGCAGAAAAAGTAGCGCAGGATCTTACAAAAGGACACAGTGAAATTTCCGACGAATTCGAAGTGCTCAGGAGAACCTCGCTTATGCCGCCTCCTTCTGCGGAGATGACTGCGGCAGCCGAAGCGATAGACCCGACTCCTCCGGAAAAAGTCGAGGTTCCGAAAGTGGAAGAGAAGAACGGGAACGGCCTGCTCGGAAAAATCGAAGAGAACGACAAGGCGTTGAAAGAGAATGGCGAGGAGATGGAAAAGCTCTGGAAGACGGTAGAAATCCTTCTTGATGACAAACCATTGCTTGGACCGGTAACGGAACCTGTGGCGGTTGCCTTTGTCGATGTTTCCAAATATGACGGATATGAAACGCTTAGTCCTATGGCGAAAGAGAAGATATTGCCGGGCGTGGTAAAGCAGATAAAGGAAGTGAGGGAGCAGGGTGCGATACTCGATTCGCTCTACGAGGCAACGGGAAGGCTCATAAGAAGCGAGGGGCTGGATACGCTTAGGCCGCCTGCGCAGAAACAAAGCGTCCTTCTCGAAAAACCGGTGAAACTGGAGTCTGTGCTGCTGAAACAGATCGCCATGAGCACTATGGATGAGATTGCAAGGGAAATCAGGAAGCAGCACAACAAGATATCGATAATTACGAATGGGTTGGAGAGGGTGCTTGAAGCACGGGAAAAGAATGCGGAGGGTGGATGACATGAGCGGAGAAACAAAAGTTAAACTTGATGATCTTTTGCAGAGGGCAGCCGGGCTGAAAAAGCCGAAGGCAGGGACAAAACCGCCTGCAGTCGAAGGGCCGGTAAAGGCAAAGAGCTTCGACCTGGATGCGGAACTCAAGAAGGCTAATACAGATATTGACAAATCAGCGCTTGTCGGAAAACTTCTAAACGACGGAAAGGCGCATGAAGCATTGATTGTCGCAAAAAAGATAGACGTGCCGCGCATGAGGGTAGAGTCCATGGTATACGTGGCTGCAAGTGCAAGCAAGGCCGGAAACAAGGATGCCGCCAGGATTGTGCTTGAGGAAGCGCTCGGTGAAGCAAAACTTGCAGGAGAAGAGGAACTTGAAAAGGCGGTAGAGAATACTATTGCAAAACTTGAACAAAAACCGGCTGCAGCGCCGAGGAAAGAGGGCGGCCTGAAGGCTGCATCCCTGGGCAGGCTTGCAGGCAGGCATATCCAGCCTCCGCCGCCTCCGACAGGGAAGATGAAGGAGAAAGCGGAAGAGGAGGAAGGGATGCGCGAAGAATCCAAAACGATGATAGATACCGCAAGCCAGCAGCTTCCGAAAGCAGGAGGCGACCCGCTTGCAGAAATCCCTGTTGAAGTGGAAAATGAACCGGAGGAAAGCACTGAGCGGATAGATACGTCTGATATAATCGATGACGGAGAATCGGCACCAAAAGCGCCGCCAGCGCCAAGGGAAAGCGGCATGGTGGTTGGAGAGGCGGACGTTATGGAAGAAAGACCCCTGGAAGCAGAGGGAGAAGCCGCAACCGATGAGGCGCTCACTGAGATATTCGGACCGGAAGCGCTTACTGTGATACACGAGGAAAGCAAGAACATTCCTAAAGAAACAGAGGAGCTGCTCAAGAGGCCTGCAACGATGAAGGACCTTTACGGACTCGGCAAGCTCGTGGTCGACTTAAGGAAAAGAATGGCCGCAGCAGAGAGCGTACTGGAAATGGACAACCTGAAGGCGCTGATAGGCGAGGTTGTTGGAGATGAGCCGGGCAAAAAGGATGCTGCTGAAGAGGCAAGGAGAAAACAGCTTGAAGAAGGGTTCAGGAAGGAAGTGAAAATAGTCTCGAAGATTCTCCAGCCGGATTACTACGAGCATCTTGAAGGGCTCGAGAAGGAGCATGGCGAGGCTGCGCTGGACGGATGTTTCAGATGGATTGCGGGGCTTGGCGTGGAAGGGGTAAAGCAGAGATACAGCCTTGATGATGAAAAGGCGAATCTGCTCCTAAAAAACATAAAAGAAATTTATGCTAAAATCGAGGGTGATGGATAATGAATAAATTCAGTAATGCTGGCAAGGAGATAGGGAAAGAGAAAGAGGCACCGAAAGGACCGCCTCCGCTTAAGCAGGAGCCGAAAGCAGAGCCTCCGGCAGCAGCGCCAGGCAAGGTTGCAACTCCGATTGAACCAGAAAAAAAGACGATGACGGGAATGCCGCAGGCCATTGAAAGGGCAAGGGAGGAGCAGATGCCGCCTTCGGGGGGAGCACCGGTTGCATTCGCAGTAAAGGCAAAGCCGCCCGAACAAAATGCAGAGCCGCAGAGGCAGGCACCGGCGCTAACGCTTCCGGGAGCAAAGGCGAGGGCACCCGATGTACAAGAGGACAAAAACCAGCTCTATGCCCTGGAGAGTCTGCAGGCATTGGTAGGGATGCACGGAAAAATGCAGAAAGGCGACCCCCCTTACAACGAAACACTCGTAGTGAACAAGGTATGGGAAACCTACGAGTACGTAATGAAGGTCAAGGATCCTAAAGAAAAGACGATGAAATTGTGCCAGCTTGCGAGCCTTGCAACAAGGTTCGGAACAGATTTCAAATCCGATGCTCTTTTTTCGGAAGGCAGGGAAAGATTCGCAGAAGCGCTTGCCATGGCTGAACGGATACGCGAACCGGACCTTGTAGCCAATATAAAGATAGTCATGGAAAGGCGCGGACTTCTTGAGAAGCCTGAAGAGAAGAAAGGAGAGGACAAGGCAGTGGCCGCACCTGAGGCACAGGCAGAGAAGAAAGCAGAGGAAAAAGTCGTGCTTGCACCTGAAGTGCAGGCAGAGGTTGATGGAACGCAGAGGACGTCCAAGCCTCCGCTTTCGCCGCAGGACGAGAAGGACCAGCGGGTAATAGAAGACATAAGAAAGCTTACAAAGAACAACAAGTTCGCGGAAGCATGGAAACTTGTTGGAAGAATCAAGGGAAAGGCGGCGAAATGGAAGGGCATAGAGGAGATAGCCGATGCTTACGAAAGGAAGGGAGAATTCAAGGAAGCGCTGAATGCGGCCAAGAGAATCAAGGACAGCCTGGTTTATGCGAGGGTATTGCAGGAAATCGCACAGGCACAGATAGCAACCAATAAGCCGGATACAGTGCTTGCAGCACGCAAAACCCTGAAGATGGCGAAGGATGCGATAATCGACGAATCGGAATCGCAGGAAAAGAAAGACCGCCTGGCGGATATAAGCAAGCTGCAGGGCGACCTTGAGGGATCGATAAAGAAAACGCCTGCGTACAACAAGATGGACAAGCAGCTGACCAGGAAGAAATGGTACAGGGGCGTTGGCGCTACGTTTGCATTCTTGGGCACGGTCGGGTTGGCGATCTTCACTGATGCATATGGACGCGATATTGCCGACTGGGTGGTTTACAAAGCCAAGTACGGATTCGCAGACAGGGACGCGGCGAAGAAAGACGGGAAAAGCCAGCCGACCGACAACGAAAAGAAAGCGATATTCGACGAAGCGACTTCAAAGCGCGTTGACGCGGTTGAAGGACGCATTGGTGCGATAGAAGTCCAGCTTCCGCTGCTCGGCCACATGACGAGGGTATATGCCGATGTCGATTTCAGCAGGTTCAAGGACGGCAGGATAAGGGCAGTCAAGGAAATAGACAAGGAGCTCAAGGCTGCGGAGAAGACAGTGGGCTCAACTTATATCGAGCTGAAGGTGGCAAAAACGGTTGAAGGGATAGACAGTGAGCTTGCGGTTGAAACCGATGCTGCCAGGAAAGCGGTGCTTGAAAACGAGAAGAAAGTTCTCCTGCTCGGCCAGGAAAAGGACGAGAGGGAGAAGCTGAACAACTACCTCGAACTGGACCGCCAGGGCTTGAAGAACCAGCTCTGCACGACGGAGAGTGGCAATGTTGCTCCGCTTATTGACGGCCCGATGTGCGACGGCCCCGTTTATCTCGCGGTCAAGGACGCGAATGGCAAGATAAAGGTCATTCCCGTCTACAACGAGAAACAGGACTGCCCGAAGGACTGCAAAGGCGGCGGCGGGGAAGCGGGAATGAGCGGCTACGTCGATTAGCAATAGGTCATCCTTTTATTTTTTCTTTTTCTAATTATCCTGTATGATAAACACGCTGCTGTTTGATATAGACGACACGCTTTACCCGTCCAGCGAGTTCGCCGCGCTTGCACGGCGCAACGCGGTGCGCGCGATGATAAGGATGGGGCTTTACATAAGCGAAGAAGAACTGATGGCGAAGCTTGACAGGATCATAGAGGAGAAGGGCTCGAATTATCCGAACCATTTCGACCTTCTGCTTAAAGGCATGAGAGTGAAAACAGGCGCGAGATTCACCGCCGCGGCCATAGGCGCATACCACGACACGAAAGCCGCGATAGGGCCGTTTCCCGACGTTCCGAGCACCCTCCTGGAGCTGAAGGAATCCGGGTACAGATTATACGTGGCGACTAACGGGATAGCGGTAAAGCAGTGGGACAAGCTCATACGGCTGGGCGTGGCGCTCTATTTCGATGACGTTTTCGTATCCGAGGAGATGGGCTCGGAGAAAAACCCGCAGTTCTTCAGGACGGTGATGCGGAAGATAGGGGCGAAACCGGGAGAATGCGCCATGATCGGAGACAGGGAGGATGCGGACATCATGCCGGCGAAAAAAGCGGGCA
>JACCLJ010000079.1 GCA_013425425.1 Microcaldota archaeon | reverse complement strand
GCTTCGGATACGTTCCGGGCCGCGGCAATAGAGCAGATAAGCGTGCATGCGGACCGGCTGGGCGTGAAGGTGATAAAGAGGGATTACGGAAGCGATCCCGCATCCGTCGCATACGATGCCGTGAATTATGCGAAGGCGCACGGCATAGACGCTGTTCTTATCGATACCGCAGGAAGGCAGGATACCAACATCAACCTGATAAACGAATTGAAGAAGATGGACCGCGTGATAAAGCCGGATTTGAAGATTTACATCGGAGAGAGCATAGCCGGCAATGCGCTCATGGAGCAGGTCGCTTCATTCAACAGGGAGATAGGCGTTGACGGAGTGATACTGACCAAGCTGGACTGCGATGCGAAGGGAGGCACCATCCTTTCGGTTGCAAGGGCCACCGGAGTCCCTATATTATATATAGGAACGGGGCAGGGCTACGATGACATCGAGCTGTTCGATGCCGCAAAGATAGCCGAGAGGATTGTAGGCTAGCGGTTTCAATAACCCTTTTAAAAACCTTTCTTTCCCAAATTAATGCGTAAGAGAGACAGAAGCGGATAAGATTTGTGACTTCTGCTTTAGGTGAATAAAAATAATATGTTTGAGAACCAGAAGATCGTAACTGGCCTGAATCAGTGCTAGCTACTGCCTGGTTTCAATTAGAGGTGTAGTAGATATGACAGAAAGAAAAATAGTGGTGCCCGGCGAAAAAATAGCCGAAGGCGCAGTGCGGGTCCCGGGCGCTTACAGCGAAACCGGAGCAACATATGCAACGCTCGTTGGTTTTCTTGATGAAACCAACAGGTACATACCGCTTGAAAGCAGGTACAAGCCGATGCCGGAAGACATCGTTGTCGGCATGATAACCGATGCGAGGCATGCCGGATACAGCGTGGACCTTGCGCTTCCGAAAGAGGGTTTCATACCGGCAAGGACGATAAGGATAACTCTCGAGCTTGGCGATTTCGTGGTCTCAAGAGTGAGGCTCATCGAACGCAGCGGAATGGCGGAGCTTGGCGAGGTAAGAAGGCTGCCGAAGGGAAAGATAATCGAATTCCCGTCCGCGAAAATTCCGAGGCTGATAGGGAAACAGAGCAGCATGCTCGACATCCTGAGGAACAACTCCGGCGGCGATATCGTCGTAGGGAACAACGGCTATGTCTGGATGAGCGAAAAATGCAACATACCTTTGCTGCTCAAGGCGATAGACATGATACGCCTTAAGGCGCACAGGCCGGGCCTGACCGAGGAGATTACGAAATTTTTCGAAAACATAAAAAGGTGATGGTTATGGGTGGACTGAAAGACGTTAAACTGATAGTGGACGGAAAGAGGCTTGACGGAAGGACCGTCGAAGACCTCAGGCAGATAAAGATGCAGGTCGGCGTCATAAGCGAGGCAGACGGCTCCGCATTCATAGAATGGGGAGGGAACAAGATAATCTGCGGCGTTTACGGGCCGAGGGAGTGCATACCGAGGCATGAGGCGAACCCGTTCCGGGCAATCGTCAAATGCAGGTACATGATGTCCCCCTTCGCATCGCTCGAGGAGCATGGAAGGAGCGGGCCTTCGAGGAGAAGCACCGAGCTTTCGAAGGTGATAAGGGAGGTTTTCCAGAACGTGATACTGGCGGACGAGTTCCCGAACACCGAGATAGACGTTTACATAGACGTCCTGCAGGCGGACGGCGGAACAAGGACGGCGTCCATAACCGTTGCCGCGCTCGCGCTCGCGAATGCGGGCATCCCGATGAAGGACATGGTTACCGCTGTTGCGGTCGGAAAGGGAGGGGACGAGCTGCTCGTGGACCTGGGAAAGCTCGAGGACAACTTCGGGCAGTCGGATATGCCGCTTGCATTTTCCGCAAAGGACAAGAAACTCCTCCTGGTGCAGATGGACGGCCTGCTTACGCTGGAAGAGATAGAGAAGATACTCGAAATGGCCGAAAGGGGCGCGGACAAGGTGAGTGCCATGCAGGTTGAGGCGCTCAGGAAATATTACGTGAAGGACGAGGAAACGAAATTCAAACTTTGAGGTGATTATGATGGGTGACGAAGTAAAAGAGATAGTTATGTCGCACATGAGAAAGGACATAGTCGCGAACCTCCTAAACAGGGGCGAGCGCCTTGACGGAAGGAAATTCGGCGAATACAGGCATATAGAGGTGCAGAAGGGAGTGATAAAGACGGCAGAGGGCTCTGCGCTTGCAAAGATAGGAGACACGCAGGTCCTTGTGGCTGCGAAATTCGCGGAAGCGACGCCGTTCCC
>JACCLJ010000068.1 GCA_013425425.1 Microcaldota archaeon | reverse complement strand
CCGCACCTACCTCTGCAGGGCCGGAATATTAACCGGCTTCCCTAATTTCGGACCTTTGGAGTTACCGCAGTCCTTAGGATCGCCTAACCCTCAGCTGAAAAACGTGGCTGAGGAAACCTTGCTCTATAAGGTGTCTGGAATTCTCGTCCAGATATGCTGCTACTTACACCAGGATATTCGTAACAGGCCGCTCCATTGGACCTCACGGCCCAACTTCTGTGCTGCCCGTTCGCCCCCCTAATCCAGGGCTTTTGGCCCGGGTAAGGTATCGGAATCTGGCTTAGCCCCGTGAATCTTCGGAATCTGCACTCTCGACCGGTCCGCTATTACGCGTTGTTTAAAGGATGGCTGCTTCTAAGCCTACCTCCCGGTTGTCTTCGAATAGAGACTCCTTTACGATTAACACTTAGCCAGAATTTAGGGCCCTTAACCTTACGTACGTTCGTTCACGAATAGGTCGCCAAACTTACTCCGGCAACCCCACTGCCTCCTTCAACGAAGATATGGCATTCGGAGTTTGAAAAAACAGTGATACCTTTCGGTACCGCTCTGTCTAATCAGTGCTCTACCTCCATATCATTCTTCAGAGACGCTGTGCTGAGACACATTTCGAGGGGAACCCGCTATTGCCACGTTCGACAGGACTATCACCCCTACACCCAAATCACCTAAGGAGAATATACTACCACTAGTTGCGGACCTCCACCAACCGTCAGGTTGGCTTCATCCTGTTCAGGCGTAGATCACAATGGCTTCGGGTCTGACAGAAGTGACTGCTCGCGTATTACCACGACGCCCCTGACGCATTGCTGCGCTGCGGGCTCTCGCTTTCGCTTCGACTCTCATCTCGCCACTCCCGTAAACTCCCTGGCTCTTGCTTCGAGAAGAAAGACACGACACCGGTTAAACCGCATCGCTCCCACCGTTACCAATGGTCGCTTCTGCGGTCCTACCCTTTCATGCCGTATCATATTGTCACCACCTAATTTCAGGTTCTTTTCACACCCCTCCCGGGGTACTTTTCGGCATTCGCTCGCGCTACTGATTCGCTATCGGTCTTACGCCTCATATTTAGATTTGGATGTTGATACACCCATCTTCATGCCCCCTATCAAGGGGACACTACTCTTCTTGGTTAGCTCCCTCTTCCTTTTCCTACGGGACTATCACCCGCTAGGGTGCGGCTTTCCAGCCGACTTCGGATCAAAAGAAGGATGCACCCCGCCACATCTACCATCGCATTGCTGCAATGGAATTCGGCTTGATCTCCCCGGCGTTCACTCTCTGTTACTAACCGGATCCCAATTGGTTTCTTTTCCATCCCCTACTAAGATGCTTCATTTCAGGGAGTTGCTGCACATTACTGTGCACAGTCAAATCCTCGGTTCAACGCCTGCTTGCGGCTACCCGAGGCTTATCGCAGCTTGCCACGTGACCATGCGGGCATAAGCCTAGCCATCCACTAGGTGGTTTGCATTATATCTGAACCCACTACATTTTTTTGGTGAATTATATACCAAAGACTCTCAGTGAGTATCTTCCATACTTTCTGTTATCCCTTCACACTCTTCTGACTCCCTGAAAAACAGGGATAGACAATCTGCGTTTGCCTGTTGGAAATCCGTGAGGACTCCTGAGACAGAACAAACACTCTCAAGTGAGAGATTCCATCGCGTATGAGTTCACGCTCATAGGAATTAGCAGTTTGTAGCCATTATTAGAGCATGACTGATTTATAAATCTTTCTAGGGTTGCCCCAGCGTCGTCTGCCTGCCCTTAAGAATATCGCCAAGCAGGCTTCCCGCATTTACAAACCTGGACAGCGGCAGCCTGAAATTCGGAGTCACATGCCCAAGCGCATCCCGCAGGCTGAAGAATTCACTCGGCTTCTGCTGCATCGCGTTCCGCACGTTCTCCCGGACGTTGAAAACGCCCAATGGCACGTATCCGTTATGCGCCTCGCGAAGCACGAGCGCGCCTGCCTGCTCCCCGCTGCGCGCAAGCCCTTCGAGCACCCCCATCTTGCATGAATAATAGCATCCGCCGACAGAGGAATATCCCTTCTTCCCGCGGTTCGTTTCCGAATCTGCAAATACAACCTCTTCGCTGCCAAGCACGTGCACGAACGCCTCTATCCATTCGTACTGCCACGCGGTGGGCAGGAGAACAACGGCGTAGTAATTGTTCAAGCTGTAGAATTCATGCACGCGATAATTGTCTATTATCTCGTTATGCCTCACCTGCTCAAGAAGATGGTTTGCAAGAATACTGTCGCATGCGGTAATCGACCAGCGCGTCGGCACCAATTTCCTGTTCTTTCCTATGCCCATCGTTCCGGTTGAGAATGCCTTCTGGAGCTGCGAAAACTGCGCTCCGTTCTCATAAAGCCCGGTAACCGCATCGGCCGATTTCAAATCCGTATCGTAATAAACCTTCTCAAGCGATTTTTCCCATTTCGGATTCCCTATTTCGAATTTTTCAAGCATCGCGCTTGGGCCGTATGGCGCATGCTCCTCATTGAGCGCAAATCCGCGCGGCACATTCTTGAACTCCGCCTCGCTTTCTATGGATGAACCGGAAAGCGAAATTTCCTGCATCTTCCCTACAAGCTTGTTCTGGAGGTCGTTTATCTTCACGACCTGCTTGCCGCGTATGAGGCTGAGCCTGAAATTGACTATATCCTCGGTGGTCTTATTGCGCGGTATCCACATCTCAGGAGTATCAAGCAGCGCAGTGTCGCCATGCTCGGGTGCAAGCATCGGTCCTGCAAAGACATGGGGATAGCCGTATGAGCCGATAAAAACAGACGGAGGGCTGCTCCCCTCCACGTTCTTCCCTACCTCTACGGATTTCAAATGCATCTTGGCAGTAAGCTTCTTGAGATAGTGGCCCTTGAGCATGGCCTAATATTACGTATTACTAATAAAAAGCTGCGTTCAACGGCTGGCGCAGCATGGATATTGAGACGTCTGCGCCTCCTTGTTTGCGAGAAGAAAAGCAACTAAAAGCAGGAGTACGCTATGTTTGTAATTTGAAACGCCCTTAGACCTTTATCTCAGCCACTCTTCTCTCTGCGATTTCCCTTATTTCTTCGGGCAGTTTGCTGTTCAGGATGGTCATGCAAACGGCCAGGGAATCACTGACTGCTGCAACAAGGCGCAAGTCCTCTTTCTCCAGCTTGAGCAGTGCCTGTGACAGAAGGCGGTGGTTTTCTTTCAGCTCGCTGGATTGCGCCGGGTCTATATAATCATTTTTTATCTTTTCTTCCAGGTCCTCTATATTGCTGCATATCGCCTCGAACGCTTTGAAGTGGGTTTCATAATCCATGCTCTTTAGCATCTTTTCTATCGCCGCTATGCTCGTTATCTCAACAGGTTTTCTGCTCGCAGCCGGCGGCTCCGTCTTTATGCCAAAGTTTCTGGCCAGGTATTCAAAAACTTTCTCGCCCGGAAGGACTATGCCAGATGTCCTCCCCTTTTTTCCATCAAATTCAAGTTTTTTTCCAGTCATCAGTATCACGTACTATGTAATATGGACAAAAGTGTTTATAAATGTTGTTTTTTGGAAGTTAAAGCGTCAGCCCGAAGCCGGCCTGCACTCGTCATTGTCGCATACGTTATTTGCGCACGCATAAGTCTTTGACTCGAAGGTCTCGCCGTAGCAGTAGTATTCCCTCAGCGTCCTGTCGCTTATGCATACATCGCGGTATTCGTCCGGCCTGTCGGTGAATGTAAGCTTGCCGAAATGCTCCGGATCATCGCCATTATCCGTTTCCCTGCAGGTGCTCCTGACGCATCTCCCTTCACCCTCCTGGCATCTCATCCCGCTTCCGCAGTAAAGCTCCTCGTAGTATCCCGAGCCATTCGCCGCGCACATCCATTCCTTGATGCTGCCTTCGTCTATGCACTCGTCATATTCGTCTAGAATCAGATTCAGCCCCTTCGACACCGTTATCCGCCCCTTTATCGTAGTGTCATTTCCATAAGTCTTCGTGCAAGTATACTCCATCGGCTTGCATGCGCCGTCGCGGCAGTCATAGCCGGGCGGGCATTCGTGGCTTATGTCCACCACCTTTCCGTCCTTGCAGTAGTAATCCTTGACGACCTTGGCAAGCGTGCATTCATCGCGGTAAACCATGCTGCGCAGCTGCACTTCATCCTGCTTGTAAATGCTGTATTCGCTTTCGCCTATGCCGGTGCATACCGCCGCAGTCGCATTCGTTACATTTGCTGCAGCCTGCGTCTCGTTGACGGCAGCACTCTCGTTCTGCATCGCCGTTTCATTCTGCTCCGCCGTCTCGTTTTCAGGAATGATAAGGCCGGTGCATCTCCAGTTTATCTCCGCAGTCCCTTCAATTTCGCTTACAACGCATGCAGGAGCGCATCCCGCCCTTGTGATATTCATGTCGAACCACCACGTGCGCGTGTTATTGTTGTAGACATACGTGTTGGTGATTGTTCCCTCCTCCACGCACGAGCTGTTTAGCGCTATGCTGCGTGCTTCCTCATGGGTGATGCTTCCTTCGACACAGGGTTCTTCCCAGGCTCGCAGGCATTTCTGCTTTACTTCGCACCACGTATATCCTGCGGATGCTATGCAACCATGCTCATCGCGGTCGCTTCCCGGCATGACTGGTTCCTCTCCGCCGCTTACTTCTCCAGGAACAGCGCATCCGGTGCATCCCTCCTGCGGTCCCGTAGTGATTTCCGTATCATTCTCTTCCACAGGCGCGTTTCCTATGCATCCGAAAAGAACTAATCCCAAAAGCCCGAACAATATGATATGCAAGCCCCTCATGGCTATTACTGAGAAGGAAAATCATTAAAAATCGGAGTTTATCCAAAAAAAATTAAAAAAAAAGAAAAAAGGCGGCCAGACCATGAAAGCTATCCTGCTGTTTCGCAAGTGCAGTTGCAGCCACCGAAACGTCCGTCCATTTTTCCAGGGAAATCCTCAGGGAAGTATTCCTCCTTCAATGCCTTTAGGGCTTCGAAGTCCTGGTTTTCCATTGCGGTTTTGAATTCCCCCTGTACCTCTTCAGGAAGCGATTCAATTATTTTTTCCCCGGACATTCCCGGCTTCCCATGCATGGGCTGCCTGCATCCTTCGGGTGTATTTTCCTGAATCTGCTCCCTCAGCCCGGCGGCTTTTTCTTCATCGCCTGCCTCCGTCGCATTCCGCATTTCATCTCTCAGCAAAGAGGTTTCCTCGCTTGTAAAGTAT
>JACCLJ010000078.1 GCA_013425425.1 Microcaldota archaeon | reverse complement strand
GAAAATCCACCGTTATTTGCTTCCTTCCGGAGCCGGTTCGGCTTTTTCAGCCGGGGGCGGCGCCTCGCTTTTTTTACTCTCCTTTTCAGCGTCTTTCGGCTCTTCCTCAAGGCCGGCGTTGATGTCGAACGGCTTGATATATGAAAGCCCGTTTTCCTCGGATGCTTCAACAAGATAGCTCGGTATCGTAATCTTCTTCGAATTTACTCCTATGAAACCATGGGTTATGAGCTGCCTTGACTGCCTCATCGTCTTCGCAAGGCCCTTCCTTACGACGACGGTCTGCAGCCTTCTCTCGAGTACGTCCCTGACTCCGAGCGAAAGGATATCGTCTACGATGCTGCCCTTTTTCATTATTCCCAGCCTTGCGAGCTTGGTGAGGATTTTGCCCACGTCCCTTTCGCGCTCTTCCGCGCTGAGCGAAAGGAGCCTTCGCGCCTCACGCCGGTATTTCTTGAGCTCCGCGGCCGACTTCCATATTTCGCCTGAATTTTTCAGCCCATACTGCGTCTTGAGCTCCTTGTCCTGGGTTATCCTGTCCTTGTCCCACAGCCGCTTCGGCCTTTCGGATTTATTCCTGAATCTTCTCGGGTCTCCCATGCATCGTCACCTATTTCTTGGCCTTTGCCGCCGCGGCCGGGGGTGCCGCTGCAGGTGCTGCTGCCGGTGCTGCTGCACCGGGCTTCCCTCCGCCGGCCTTGCCGGCCGTTGCAGCTTTCTGCTGTGCGAGTATCGCCTTTCTCATGACACCCAGTGCCATGCCTTTGCGTCCCGTGTTTCTCGTCCTCTGCCCCCTCACTTTCTTTCCATAAGAGTGCCTGAATCCTTTCCAGGTGTAGAGTTTTTTCTCCCGGTCTATATCCTGTGTCGTCGCGAATGCAAGGTCGTTCATTATCACGTGCATATCCTTGCCGGTAACCATGTCGCCCCTCCTGTTCATGAGATAGGAAGGAACTCCGTAATCCTGGAGGGCGTAAAGTATGCTGTCGATTTTCTCGACCTGCTCGTCCGAAAGTTCGCCCACCCTCATCGTCGACTTGAAACCCAGCTCCCTTTCCAGCACGAGCGTGGCCGTGCGTGCCATCGTAGGGCCGAAGCCCCTGACTGCCGTGAGTGCCCGCTTCAGCGGGAGATTTCCGCCCATATCCTTTCCGGCTATTCGGACTATGCCCCTAAGGCCTTCCTCGACCTTCTCGACTTTTTTCACCGGTTTTGGCGGAGGCGGCTTTGCCTGCTTTTCCGCCTTCTCCGTTTTTTCAGCAGTTTCTTTTTTCGGTTTGATCTTTTCCTTTTTGCCCATGAATTCACCTAAATTCTCGTTACGCTTTCAACTTCGGTCTGGCTGACATGCTCCAGCGCCCGTATCTTTTCTTCGAGGGCGTCCGTGCCTCCCTTGGAATCATCGAACAGGACGGTTATCTTCAGCGTCTTTATCCCGAAACCCACGTCCTCTTCAACGGCATTCTGCACCTTTGCAAGCTTGCCGATCGCTTTTTTGACCTTTTCTATCGCTGCCGGTTCGTCGACGTAAATCTTTATTTTTGCCGCAACGTTGTATTCAGCCATCATGACACCTAAGGACCGCTAAATCCGCATGGACATGCGTATTTTACCCGGTTTTCCCTGCAATAGTTGCACCTGACTACTTTCTCGGCGCAATTGGGGCAGGGAAATTCCGCAAACTCTTTTGTATTCCTGCCGCAGCTTATGCATCTTCTCAACATACCACCTGTTAATCTGAACAATTCATCTGAACGCAAAACGCATAACAGAATGTGAACGCTTATGGAGAATTATTTAAATGATATAGGTATTTAAATATACTGTTGCCGCCCCGGTAGTCTAACCTGGACAGGTGTTTGCACGCACCACAGAAAGGACGGTAGCTTGCGGAGCTACGAATCCGTGTTCAAAGGCCGGAACCCGAAATGGGAAACCGGAAACTGGAAATCGCGGCCGGGGCGTTTTATTTTTAATATATGTATGTTAGTGTAGTAAAAGAGAGCGAGGGTCAAGATGGGAGCGGTACCAAGAGTGATGTCAACGCAGCATCCAGACAATGTGCGCCAGCCTTTCTTCTGCGACGGAAACGTCATGGAATGGGAGGACGAGATAAAGGAGGCGTTCTACGTCTATTCGCATCTCAAGTGCAGCGAGCAGCTCTGGGATTATGAAGGCAAGGAAGTGGACAATTTCGTGGTGAAAAAGCTGCTGTCCAGATACGAAACCTATTTCAGGAAAAAGACGCTGGGCGAGGACCTGAGGCTGACTCTCCGGGTCCCGAATCCGGCTGTGGAAAAAACCGAAGGGAAGGTTCTTGTCGAAACCCTGATGAGCATCGCGAGAAGCAGCGACACCGCCTCGCTTTTCTACGAGCGGGGCGTCGTCCCCGTTTTCGAGGTCGCGGTGCCTATGTGCTCTTCGGAAAAGGACGCGCTCAAGGTGAGATATTTCTACAGGAATTTCATCTCCGGAATAGAAAACAATGTGCTCGTTGATGAGAAGGTGAAGGACTGGATTGGAAAAATCGAACCGAAGGACATCGGAGTGATACCTCTGGTTGAGACGAAGGATGCGATACTCGAATCCGATGCGATAATCAAAAAATACCTGAAGGAAACGAAGGACGAGCATCTGAGATTCTGGATAGCGAGGAGCGATACCGCCCTGAACTATTCTTCGCTCGGCGCAGTCCTGATAATAAAAACCGCGCTCGACAAGATAGAGAAAGCTGCGGAAGAGATGTCCGCGGATGTCCTGCCAATACTCGGCTGCGGCTCTGCCCCGTTCCGCGGGAATTTCAGGCCGCGGGATTATGAGCACATACTGCGCGGCTATCCGTCCGTGCATACGTTCACGATCCAGTCGTCTTTCAAATATGACAACGATGAGGAGGAGGTAAGGAAGGCGGTTGAGGGCATAGAAAAAAAGGGCAGGGGAAAACCGATTCAGGTTGAGGAGGAAAGGATAATGCCGGTGCTCGACAAGGTGGGCATGGCATACGAAAAGGAGATTTCCCTGATGGCGGACATGATAAACCGCATGGCGGCTTACGTTCCGGAAAGGAGAATGAGAAAGCTGCACGTCGGCCTGTTCGGATACTCCCGCAGCTCGAAGGGGATACACCTGCCGCGGGCGATAAAATTCTGCGCCGCGCTTTATTCCTACGGCCTTCCCCCGGAGATTCTCGGGCTTGGCGCATTGGGCGGAAAGGACATAGAAATCGTGGAGGAGGTTTACCCGAATTTCCGAAAGGATATGGCAACCTCGCTGCAGTACCTGAACAAAGAGAACATGAAATACTTTCCCAGGGAGATACAAAATAGCGTCGCCAGGGTACTGGAACTCGGAATGGAATATGAGGAAAACAGGCCGCACAGCACGGTCACCAGGATAATAGTGAAGAACCTTGAAAAGCAGATGCCCGTGGAGGAGGATATCCTGCGGGCGGGATGGATACGGGGCTTCCTCGGATGACGGGATGTTTTTAAAACTTAATGCATCAGAATAGTAATTCCTGTTGTTTGCAGATGATAAACTCTTAGGTGAACATTTATGGGAATAAGGCCAGCAAGATCGTTTAGGGATCCGGACAAGGTCGCATGGACCCGGTTTTCAAGGAAACCGAAAAAATCGTATGTCAAGGTAATGCCGCATGCCGATTTGCACCAGTACAGGATGGGCGCGGACAAGCCGGAATACGACCTCACGGCGCATCTCGTTTCAAAGCAGGACATAATCGTAAGGGACAACGCGATAGAAAGCGCGAGGCAGTCCGCAAACAAGCAACTGGAAAAGAGTCTCGGGCCGACTGGCTATTTCATGCTTGTAAAGCTCTATCCCCACCACATCATAAGGGAGAATAAGATGATTTCCGGAGCAGGTGCGGACCGTCTCCAGAAGGGAATGAGGCAGTCGTTCGGCAGGCCCGTCGACAGGGCGGCCAGGATAGACAAGGGCAAGATAGTATTCACCATAAGAACGCATAAGGCCAATCTTGAGGCGGTAAATCTGGCCATGGTGCGCGCCATGAGGAAGCTGTCCGGAAAATATAGCGTTGCCGTGGCTTAGCCTTTCTCTTTGTCCTATTTTGTCCCTCGTTCTATTCGTTGCAGCAGTATACATTCGTGGTCGAATGTGGTAATATATTTATAAACCTATCTCCCCATTATTATATACATATTCTAAACAGGAGAAGGGTGGGTTTGATGGATGACAAAATCAAAGTAGACGAACCGCTCATCAGCACGGATGTGGACAAGCTGATGCACGTTCTTTCAGAGAAGAAGAAGGCGAGCATAAGCGAGCTTCAGAGCGCCTGCGGGATAAACAGGAGGGCGCTTGACGAATGGATAAGGGTTCTTGAGGACGAGAATTATATACGGATAGAGTACGGCATCACGGGAACGTATATCAGGTGGCTTGGCGCCGGGGAGGAGGAAGCCGAAGAGAAAACGCCAGGGGAACCGCAAGAGAGAAAGTACGCTATTTCGGAAAATGAGGGCGGGAAAGCGCCCGCGGTTGCCGAAAAAGAAGAGAGCGATGATTACACCCCTGAGGAACTCCTTCACAAATACGTGACGATGAAGAGGCGCGAGGGGGAGGAGGAAACGGACATAAAATCGAACATACTCAAGAGTTTCCACGAGGAAGACGAGGAGGATTACACTATTCCTGCCGAAGAGGAGAAGAGCGAAGGCGGGGAACAGGATGTGGAAATGCCTGCGGAGATGGAAAGCGAAGAGGATAGCGAAGATGGCGATGCGCAGGAAAAAGAAGAGATGCCCGAGCCGCAGGTTGAGGAAAAGCAGTACGGCCTGTTCGCGGCAGAGGAAGAGGAAACAAAAGAAACCGGAGAATCGGAGGCAAGTGAAGACGAAGCCCCGAAGAGGGCGGTGAGGGAAGCCCCGAAATCCATTTACGAAGGCGAAGTCAGGGACCGCATCAACGCATATGTCCAGGAGATAAACAAGGAGAAGGCGAAGCTGCAGGCGCTCGAGAAGCAGAAGGGCGAGCTCTACAGGGACAAGATGGTTTCGCTCGACAGCAGGATGGAGAGCGACATGGCATCGCTCATGCAGTACATACTCCAGCATGAAAGCAGGCTTCTTGAAATGAAAGAGAGGGTGCTCGAACTTCCGGACAAGGTCGAGGAGATAGCAAGGGTCCAGACCGAGATAAGGAATCTCGGGGCCGAAGGAAAGCGTTCGTTGGGCGAGACGAGGAAAAAGGTTGAGGGCCTGCTCGAATCGATGAAAGAGGGCGAGAAGGAACTGAAGGGCAGGATAAACGATGCGAGGACGACGCTGGAGAGGGAGGAGTCGAAGGTAGAGGAGCTGCACAGGATAAGGGATTCCATAGACGGAAAGACCGAGAAGATAACGACCGTGCTCGATTCCATGAAGGAGAGGATAGAGGAGCTTAACGATAAGATGAACGCGCTGGGTTCCGAGCTTCAGGAGGCTACTTCCGCGAAAGCGGAAATAGAAAATGACGTGGAAAGCCTGAGGCAGGAGATGGAATCCAAGGGAACGGAGCTTGACAGCCTTGAGGAGGACCTCGGGGCCGTTGTGAAGCTCGAGAGCTGGATAAGGGAATACGTGAACGATTACGAAGACAAGATTGACGCCATAGACGCTTATGTAAGGAAGAGCGATGACGAGCTTGCCGCGGTGAAGGAGGCGGCAGAGGCGTCCTACCTGAAGAAGTATCTCGGCGAACTCGAGAGCATCACCGGCAGCTATGAAAGCGAGCTGGATGGCGTTGTCGGGGAAGAGAGGAAGATAGAGGAAAGGATTGCCGATACGAGACTGAGGATGGCTTCGCTCGTCAAGGAAAGCCAGCAGATGATAAGAAAGCTGAAATCCGAGACTGCGGAATCGCCGGATTACGGGGAAATCAGGAAGAAGGTCGAGGCGAGGACCGCGAAGGCGAGGAGAACCGTCGAGGAGAAGGCGCAGGAGAGGGGAAGGCTTTCCGAGGAAGTCGGCAAAAGAAAGGCGAAAAGGAAGAACGGAAAGAAAAAGAAAAACTGATTCCGCCCTTTTTTTGATTTTTCATTTTATTTTTCTTTTTTCATCAGGCATCTGGCATTCTTGTAGATTTCCCCTCCTATCAGCACGAATGAGCCGAACAGCGCAAGCAGCCCCCAGTGCCACCAGTCAAGCGGAACGGTGCGGAAATAATCGTTGAAGAATTCCAGCTGTATGACCGCTGCGGTGAGGAGCATTGAAATCATGAACGAGAGAATGAGATAGATGTTGTCGAACGGATTCGCCTTGTACAGCGGATTGTTGAAATCCTTGAAGTTGAAGAGGTTGAAATTCTCCGCGAATATGAGGCAGCCGAATGCCATCGTCACCGCGATGGCGTAGTCCTCGTTAAGGAAAAGATAGAATACGGCAAGCACTGAGAGCGTCTTTATGGCTGCAAGGAAAAGAACCCATGCCAGCGAACCCCTTCCGAGCACCTCATCCCTTTTCGGCGGATATTTCATTATGTCCTTCGGCTTTGGATCGAGGCCCAGCGAGAGCGCGGTGATGCTGTCCGTGACGAGGTTTACCCAGAGTATCTGAAACGGAAAAAGGATGAGCGGCCAGTTGAGGAGCATCGCGAAAAACAGTATCAATATCTCCGCAGTATTGCATGAAACCATGTATTGCACGAATTTCTTTATGTTCAGGAACATGCCCCGCCCTTCGCTTATGCCTTTTATTATGCTCGCGAAATTGTCGTCTAGGAGAATGACGTCCGCGGTTTCCCTTGCCACGTCCGTGCCTATCTTCCCCATGGCTATGCCTATGTCTGCTTTTTTAAGCGCAGGAGCGTCGTTTACGCCGTCTCCGGTCATCGCGACTATCTCCCCGTTTTTCTGGAGTATTTTCAGCACGCGCATTTTCTGCTCCGGGTTCACCCTTGCAAAAACCTTTACGCGGTAGATTATTTTTTCCAGCTGGCTGTCATCCATTCCGTCCAGTTCGGTTCCGTCCAGGGCTATCGAATTGATTTCGAAAAGGTCTATCTGCTTCGCGATGGCCACCGCGGTGTTTTTGTGGTCTCCGGTAACTATCGCAACCTTTATGCCCGCATCCCTTGCCTGCGAAAGCGCGTCCTTTGTCTCAGGCCTCAGCGGGTCGGCAAGGGCCAATGAACCGAGATAAACGAGGCCTTCCTCGGCTTGCTTCTCCTCTTTCGTGCTTTCCAGTTCGCGGTATGCGACCGCAAGGAGTCGGTAGCCATCTGCTGCAAGCTCCTCGTTCTTTTCAAGCAGGATTTTCTTTTCCTTCGCATCCAGCCTCGTTATTTTTCCGTCCTCCATGCAGTGGCTGCATCTTTCAAGGACGCGCTCCGGAGCGCCTTTAGTATTGACGATTACGCAGCCGCTGTTCTGCGTTATCACCGACATCATCTTCCTTTCAAGGTTGAATGAGATTTCACCCAGGATGCGGTGCGTTTTGTCGAGCTTCGCCTTTGTTATGCCCGAATTGTCCGCAATCATGAGTATTGCGATTTCCGTTGGGTCGCCTATTGGCTTGCCCTCTATGGATGCATGGTTGCACAGTACGCCGGTTTCAAAGAGCTTCCTGAGGGTTTTGGCGCCCTCCCCGTCCTTCCGGATGATGCTTTCGGCATCGATGTCGCTTATCACCCTCCCGTTGATGAAAACCTTTTCGGCGGTCATCTGGTTTTTTGTCAGGGTGCCCGTCTTGTCCGTGCATATGAAGGTAACCGCGCCGAGCGTTTCGGTCGCGGAGAGCTTTCTCACGAGCGTATTGGCCCTGCTCAGCCTCTGCAATCCTATCGCGAACACGATAGTCACTACCGCAGGCAGCCCTTCCGGCACCGCAGCAACCATGAGCGATATCGCCACCAGGATCATTTCCGTCATGTCTTTCCCGAAATAAATCCCGATTGCAGCAGTGAATGCGCTCAGCGCGACAAAAAGGAACATCAGTTTCTTGGCGATGGATTCAAGCATCTTTTCCGTGGGCGTTTTCCCTCTTTCTATCCCGAGCGTCAGGCCGGCTATCCTTCCGATTTCGGTCGACATGCCGGTAGCCGTCACGAGCACCTTCGCCCAGCCGTTCATGACCATCGTGCCGGCATAAGCCATGTTTTTCCTGTCCGGAAGCGGGGTTTTTTCCGGCAATGCTTTCGTCGTCTTCGTGACCGGAAGGGACTCGCCCGTGAGCGGCGCCTCGTTCACCTTGAAATCCGCCGCATCGATTACGCGGCCGTCGGCAGCGATTGCATCCCCTGCTTCCAGGATGAGGATGTCCCCGGGAACTATGTATTTCGTCTCCACTATCGTTTCCTTCCCGCCGCGCAGCACCCGGGTCTGCCTTACGAATAGTGCCGTGAGGGCTTCTATCGCTTTTTCAGCCTTCCAGTCCTGCGCAAAGCCGAGAGCCGCATTTACGATTATCACGGTTCCTATGAGAATCGAATCCAGCTGCTCGCCTATGGCAAATGAAAGCACCGCCGCGACAACAAGAAGATAGACTAGCGGATTCCTGAACTCGTTGAGGAGCAGCGAGATGGCGGAAACGTTTTTCCTTCGCTCAAGCTCGTTGAAGCCGTATTTGCGTATGCGCTGTTCGGCCTCTTTGCCGTCCAGGCCGCCTTTGCTTGAACCAAGGGATTCCGGCAGCTTTTCCGCCGGAAGCGCATGCCATTCCATGCAATCCACTCAGCCGGCAGGCTCTTTCTGCAGGTCAATCAGCGTTATATTGAACAAGAGCGTTTTTCCGGCAAGGGCATGGTTCTCGTCGAAGGTTATCGTCTCGTTGGTGAGCGTTATCACGCGGAGCGCTGCAAGCTCGCCGGTGCGGAGGCTGGTTGTGTAGTACGTTCCGTTTTCCCTCACGTCAAGCATGACGGTGTAGGTGAAGTTGGTGCTGGCCATGACGACGTGATGGAAGCCGTTGTAATCGAAGCTGTCGCCCTGCTGGAAGAGATACATGATGGTGACGTTTTCATCGTTGTATTCCTGTATGAAGACGGTGCCTATGTCGGTATCGAAGCCGGTTCCATTTTCCACCGTTATGTTTCTTCCCTCGAAATAGCTTCTCGGAATGATTTCGATGGCACTCATGTTGTAGTAATGGCTGACGTTGTATACGCCGTACGGGTCGTAGGTCCCGTAAGCATCTTCGGGCGGGATTGACACTTCTCTGGTCTCATTCACTTTCATTCCGACGATGCCGGTTATGAAGCCCGGAATCAAAGGCGTTGCATTTCCAAGAAGCAGCGTGAACTGCAGCGGCTGATAAGTCCTGAACGGGGAGTAAAGGGCGTTGTCCCTTGCCACCTGCTCTATGCTGGTGTCGAGTATCTTCCCGTCAACCATGAGGATGTAATCCACGGTGACGTTATCGCCATAATATGCCGTCGGCTGTTCAGGCGGTGGCGGCGGGTTTATGCAGCCCAGCAGCAGAAATCCGATCACAAGCAACGCGAGCAGTTTTTTCATATCAGCACCTTTTTCAGATTCAATGATTCAATACATAAACAATATTATTAAATGGGGTCATAGGGATTGTCAGCTTGCTGGCAAGTTTGGCCGCCAGGCCAAGCATTTGAACCCTAGTATGCAGGTTTCTTCCACGGCTATATCGTCCGTTATTTCAGGACAGATCTGGAGCTTCGGCAATCACTTTCGACAGAGAAAAAGCGAAAGGTATTTCTGCCGTGTTACCGGATTGCGCGCCGCATAGGCTTTGCACCATGACCCCATGAAACAAACTCGAGCCACTAGACCCGAGAGTATTCTTTTCTTTGTCAATACGCATTTATATTGATTTCTGGGAAAGTATCGCCTCCATATTTTGCAGTTCCGAGATGAAATTTTCGGATTCAATAACACTAGTCTGGTATTCGGGAGAATAGTTTTTTCTTTTGTAAGTATATGTGCTAGAATTATAGCCTAAATCTCTTAGAGCAAACCGGGTGTCTTCTTTTAATTTTTCACTAGATGTGTAGAATCTAAGATTTCCATTAGTTATCGAACCATCTGTATGGTATAGACCAAGCAATAATGCCAATTTTTGATCTCTGCTCATTTTCTTAAGTCCTTCGATTCCTACAGTCTTGGTTTTTCTGGGGCCGAGACCAAAAAACCGATTAAGAAAATAGTAGACTACTTTATTTGAATATTTCAAAAGATAGGTTTTTCTTCCATCTTTGCGTCTGATAATTCGTATTGGTTTCTTCAATGCAAAAACTTTTTGAAATATGTCTCTTATCAAAGATAGAACTTCTTTATCTGCCATCTCAAAGCTAACAAAATAGGATTCGAAGTAAGACTTATCGGCCTCATGCCTGAGAGAACCATCGCCTATTGTTGCGCCTATCAGATACATGAGAGGAAGATTTGGTTTGGTTGGTAATACTGCAGAACGATAACTAGAGGCTCTCCCAGAAGATAAGGTATTTATTTCGAGTTCCTTTAACCTCTTCCAACCCAAAATGTTTATAGCCATATCCAAGGGAATCCCATACTCTAGGTTTAACCAATTGTTAAGCGTATTTTTAGAAACATTCAAACTATATTTTCTTATGAATTCTGCTGAACTTTGATGACCCCTAGCTTTAGTTAGCGCCTCAGCAACGTTGTGGGTTTTGATTCTAAAGCCTAAATCACAGAGTTTTCTGAAATCATACTCCCCAGTTGGGTCATCTTCTTTCATACGAACAAATTTCGATGTCAAACCTAAAAAATCCTTTGTTAACCTTTTCATTTTATCACCTTCCTTCCCCGGCTTCTTCTTGGGGAAGTTTTAAGCGAGCTTCACGACGAAGCCCGCCCTCTGGGCTTTATGGGGCTGAGGGAAGTGAAGCGAGCAAACTTCCGGCAAAATTAGCAGTTGGGGGCTCGTTCGGTACGAATTATTATTCGCTTAGACGATAAGCCAACCTCGAAGCGGAAGCGAAAATAGATTTATTGGTTTCGGTCGAAGACCGAACTGTCGTAAGGCAGCTTGACCATT
>JACCLJ010000076.1 GCA_013425425.1 Microcaldota archaeon | reverse complement strand
CCGCCTGACTTTCAGTGAGGATGCCCGGATAATTTTCATTAAAAAAATAGAGGTTTAGACATGCTTCCCGACGTCTATCGCCTTTCCGGTCGGTATTTTTTTCATGTTCTTGATGAGGTCCATTATTTCCAAGGCGACGTCCTCTGGAACGTGCTCCGCTTTTGCGGTTGAAATCTGCTCAAACATTTTTGTCTGCGTTCCGGTCGGGCATATCGCATAAACCGCTATCCTGTCCTTTTCAAGCTCCTGCGCCAGCGATTCCGTAAAGCCTATAATTCCGAATTTTGTTGCAGAATAGACCGCAAGGTTGGGATATCCGCTTTTTCCGGCCACCGATGAAATGTTTATTATGAGCCCGCTCCGGTTCTTTTTCAGATATGGAATCGCCTCTTTTGTGCAGTGCATCGTCCCCAGCAGATTCACATCGACCGTTTTCTGCATATTTTCATCCTTCATATCGGCAAAGGGGCCGTAATCAAGAAGCACTCCCGCATTATTTACCAGGATATCTATTTTTCCGAACGCCTTTGACGTTTTGCCGAGCATGTCCCGTATATCCTTAAGTTTCGTGACATCCGCATGGGCGGCAAGCGCTTCCCCTCCGGCCGCCTTTATCTTTTTTGCGGTTTCCTCAAGCTCGGCAGGCACGCGCCCTGCAAGAACGACCTTTGCGCCATTTTTTGCGAATTCCATCGCTATTGCCGCGCCTATCCCCCTTCCTCCCCCGGTCACTATCGCAACCTTTCCGTCAAGAAGTTTCATGACTGTAAAGGGGAGGGAAAATTTTTAAGGATACTCAAGCCGAGTGAGGGTTTTTATTTTTAGCTGTCGGAGAAAGATACGATGCTAAAACAAAACGAAAAGTCAAAAAGCCTGCAGATGAAAATCGGTCAGCTGCTTTCTTTTATTCCGCTCAGCCCGAACCAGTGGACGCTCATTTCCCTTCTGCTTGCTTTCATCGGTGCCTATGAGATTATAACCGGCCAGCTTGTTTACGGCCTTGCGTTATTTGCCTTAAGCGGCATTATCGACATGGTCGACGGCGCCGTTGCGAGGGCGCGGGGGGAGACGACGAAATTCGGCGGGTTCCTCGACGGCGTCTGCGACCGGTTGGTCGAGGCGCTCTTCCTTATTTCGCTCATGTTCTATCCGCTGCCATACGTCTGGATGGACCCGAAAATCTGGCTTGCTATGCTGATTTTCATCGGAACCTGCATGCCTGCATATATCCGCGCGTATGCCGCCTATAACGGCGTTATCAGCGTTGAAAAGGCACGCGCCATGGGCGGACTTTTTGAAAGGAGCGAAAGAATTATCCTCCTGTTCGCCGGAATGCTTGCCGGGATATTCGTTTCGATGGATTATTTCATTTATGCGGTAATCGCCGCAATCGTCTTGTCTGCGATAACCGTGATGCAGAGGATTATCGTAGTGATGAGGGGCTGATTTGATGGCAAAAATAATCGTATACGGGACTCCGTGGTGTGTCTGGTGCATGAAGGCGAAGCAGTTCCTTGAATCGCGAAAAATCAGATTCCAATGGAAGGATGCGCAGGAGCCGGAGATTGCGCGCGAAGCCTACGCGAAAAGCGGCCAGATGGGGATTCCCGTAATCGACATCAACGGAGAGATCATACTAGGATTCGACGTAGAGAAGATAAAATCCCTGCTTAAAATAAAAGAATAAAAAAGAAAAAATCAGGATTCGATATACTTTTGGGATTTTTTGTATATCTGGATCGCGATTATCACGAACAAAGCGCCCAGGATAAGGCTTCCGAGCCCCTTTATTCCGGAATAGAAATCCATGAGTTCCGTAACGCCGCCCGCTAGGTAGTAAAAACCGATTACCAGCATGGCGATTATCACGGCCGTGTCAATCATCATTTTCTGGGATTTCCGGGTATATTCCTTGAAGGTTTCGCTCATGTCGGTCCTCATTTTTTCAATCGATTCCTCGATCCTGCGGGTGAACCCCTCTTTCGCATACCCAAGCACTTCCCCTCCGACTACTTTCAATATGTCTTCCAGCATAGTATCACTTCGTAAATCTGCCTACGATAAGGCCGACTACAAAGGCACCCACAACATATTCAAGGGGATGCTCGCGTATATCGGCTTCAAGCTTTGCCTTTTCCTTCCCTGCAAGTTTTTTGCCTTTCTCCAATCCTTCTTCCACCTTTTCCTTCAGCTCCTCCGCCCCTTCCGGCAGCTCGAAGCTGGGAATTGTCAGTTTTTTTGTTTTTGCCATTCAGCCTCACCCAGATGGCTTTCGAAGAATAGCTTAAAAAGGTTTTTGAAAAGTTTCAGAGAGCTATTTTCATCTGCCTGAGCGGTTTTCTCCAGGTTGGCTTTTCTGCATTTTTTCCGGATTCCCGGCATCTTTTGAATATTTTCCTGACCTCGGCCCTATACGCTGCGTCCTCTCCCGCCTTTCCTTTCAAATCGGAAAGTTCCAGCTGAGTGCCGTGCGGCGTATCAAACCGTGCTTCCGGCTCGCTTCTCGCGGTTTTTCTCGCATTTTTCGCTTCAATCGCCCTTTTGACGAAATACTGCAGTATCGCACGGCAGTTTCTCTGCGTCTTATCGTAATCCCTTTCGCTTTCGATTTTTCCGAGAAGCTTTTTGCGGAAATCTATGTTATGGAAGGGGCTCATGAGAAGGTCGCTGACGGCGGCTTTTCCCGCGTCTCCCAATCTATTTCCGATGAGGCGCTGCGGTTCGGGCGCGATTTCTTTAAGCCTGCTGAGAACTTCCTTATCGAGTATCCTTAAAACCGGTTCGAGGCTTACGCCGGCATATTCTCCGTTGAGGATGTCCTCGACCGCTCTGGCGTACACCCTCCTGAATAGCTTCCATCCATCGGATGTGGCGGCGAACTCCGGATGGAACTGCACGCCCATCACCGGATTCCCTCCAAAATGTTTCGTGGCGTCTGCAATCTGGATCCCGCCGCTGCTTATTGCCAAAATGTCAAGCGCGCCGCTTTCGTTGCGGATTTTATAGAAATGGTTTACCGGAAAGAGCAGCGTGTCGCCGCATTTGCCCACGCCTTCGATATCCGAAAAAAGCAAAACCTCTTTCGGGCCTATTTCGAAATCGCTTATCATCCTTGAACTATTTCCGGCGAGAAGCGCTATAGCATGAAGGCCGAAACATATGCCGAGGGTCGGCACATCGTGGATTACGCCGTTTATCTGCTCCAGCGCAATGTCAAGGTTCCTTGAAGGCTCGTCCGTAGGAAGCATGCTGCCAGCTATGACCATCATGTCGTATTTCCTCTCCGGCATCCCATCCCTGAAGCAGCGGATGTAATCGGTGGCAACAATGTAATCTCGCGGAACGGATTCCCTCATCGCAGAAACGAGAATGTCTTTCACCCGGCTCTCGCTGTATTTCATTTCCATGGGGGTGTAATCAAGAATAGCGATGCTAAACACTTCAACCATGTTATAATTGAAGAAGAGTTATGAATTTAAAGCTGCCGTTATTTACGTCAGGCGCTTGCACAGGACAGTACCTCTCCTATAAGCGTGCCCGCTTCTTTAGGATAGAGATGCTCCAGAAGGCGCAGCACAACCTCGTCCCTATTCGAAGCGGTGCGCATGGCTATGTCCGCATAAATTTTCTCATCAAAATTGACCCACCCGCCATCCTCCAGAGTGAGCCCGAAGAACACCATATCATGCGGGCCGGTGACCCTCAGCAACATGTTTGATATGAGCACGTGGGTGGCATCGCGCACAAGAAGGCAGTTCAACTCCGCAAGTTCAACGGATGCCTTGTAGAATTCCATGAACGATTCCTGCGAGAAAGGCAACGGGATTTTGCCATTGGTTATTCTCAGGAGCACCTTTCTCGTTTCATTGCATATCTCCCTGGATTTATCGATATGCAGCTGCTCGTCTCCGAAAAGTTTGCATAATTCATTCGGCTCCCTCATTTTTTCCATAAGTTTTCTTCTGAATGCCCTGAAATTATCAAGAACCGGTTTTTTATCCAGGGATTTGTTCTTCTCCGAGAATTCCTGCATCCTCTGGTGCAGCCTTCGCTCTATGAGGGGTGCCTGGGATGGGAATGGAAGGAGTTTCGATGAACGTTTTTCCTGCTCGTTAAGCTGCTTTGCGGCTTCGATATGCGCCATTTCTAGAATTCTGCCCATTCTGCCGCTCACACTTCCCCATGCATCAATCCGCCTGCCCAATGCGCTGGTTCTCCGCTCGTCAAGTATTTTCTGGAGGGCTTCGCGTTTGAACATGGTGCTCACATTTTGATTTTCAAATTTTTGTCATGCCTTGATGGAGATGCCATAATGCTCCGCAGCTATCTCCCTTATCAACGGGTCTGATTTCATTCTTTCGTAAAAGTCGCGCTTCAGCATGTCTTCCACCTGCCTTGTGCGCTCGCGGCTTATGTGGAATTCCTTCCCAAGCACGTTCAATGGAATGCGGTCCTCGCTCTCGCGCATGATCCTCCCCCAAAAAATGGCGCGGGCTCTCGCTCTAAATTTCTCGTTTGCCGGTCCGCCCCATCTTTTTTTGATGACCAGCGCCAAGTTCATCACCAGCCTTCCGCTTAATTTGGCGACATCCATAGATGTGTCGTCAGTGCCGGCAGATGGCGAAGGAATCATCTCTTCGCGCAGGTAACCATCCTCGCGCTTTGGGTTTACCCTAGCATCCAGCGAAGGGAGCCTTTGGCCGGCATTCAGCAGGGCCAATTCCCGTTCATGCAGTATCTTTTCCGCTTTGGCGAGCTTCAGCTTTCCTGATTTCAGATTCTGGAGCAACTCCTTCTCACGCTTGGTGAGAGACGCGGTACCCCGGCCGCGCTGATAAGCGTCTATCGCATTTTTGTACATTTTGTATGATATATAGTCCCTGAAGGACGGCGTTCCAAGCTTCTCCATGTTTATGTTGCGGCGGACAATCGCCCGTATCCACCAGTCGCAGTAGGTATGGAACATGACCTTTTTTGATTTCCTGAAGCGGGCATGCGCTTCAAGCACGCCTATCTGCCCGAAATGCAAAAGGTCCTTTGGAGTCAGATAGCAATCTTTCGCCTCGAAGTAGTATTGGTTAGACTTCTTCTTGATCAATCTTTCCATTTGTTTTACTGCCGCCGCTCTTGTTCCGGGAAAATTCAGCTCCGGAATCGGTTCCCGGTCGCGGAATTCAATTTTTCCATACTTGCAGCGCTTTGATTTCCTTGCATCCGTTATCGGCTCTAAAACAAGCTTACGATGCTCTAATGTTCTTACGGATGTAGCAGAAACCATAACTATTACCTTGTTGCCCACAGTTTAAATCATTTTCTTATGAGAGCGATGCGTAAAGAGAATATAAAATAAAAAAAATCAGCACCCTCCGCTGCCGGAAAGCGCCATTGCGACTGCAAGCCCCCTGTCACACATGAGCCCCTCTTCCATGGGCTTTGCCTTCGGCTTGCCATTTTCGAGATGAACGAGCCTGTTTCTTGCTTCGATGCAGCGGTCGATGGGCGGGATTGGCACGGTTTTGTAGTAGTCGAGAATCGCTCGAAGCGTCTTTATCTGCTCGTCCTTCATCTTTCCTTTCAGCAATCGGTCTATCCGTTCGCCTGCAGGCAATGCATGCTTCCCATGGAGTATTCCGGCATTCATATCACTTCACCTCTTGGCCCGTACGAATTCACGGCACGCCATGCGGTCATAGCCGACACGCCGGCGGATTCAGCGATTTCCCTGAGCCATAAATTACTGTTCCAATACGGTTCCAAAATCAGATACAATTGATTTATAATGTCGTGTATCAAAACAGCATCCCGTTTTTAAATCTTTTCACACACATGTAAGTTCCATGCGGCTTAGCCATGATGCTACGAGGGAGGAGGTAAGAAAGATGCTTAGCGAGGGCAGGCAACAGAAGCCCCTAAAAACGGTTCTTCTGGAAATCGGCGCCGGAGTCCTCATAACCGGCATCGTGATGAGCACTCTTATTTATGCGTCTTATAGCAGAAAAGAGATGAGCACAAGCAGGATAGCCGAGATGGTGCAGGAGAGAACGGGCAGGATGGCGATAGAGCCGAAAGAAAAGAAAGAGGGATTCTGCGCTGTTTACTGCAGCAAGCACAAGATCGAGGGGCAGTTTCACTATAATCGGGCGGTATACGAAGTAGACTTGTCGGACAATGAGAGATACTGGAAATTATTTTACGACAAGGAGGGAAATCTCCTGGTGGAGGGGATAGGGAATGAAAGCGAGAGATGGTTCATGCGGCCGGACTGGGATGGCGAAACGAAGCTTGTCAGGACGCTTAAGATGGGTTCATGGTATCCGATAGACGATTTCAGCGGGGAGCATGCTGAAAAGATATGGAAAGAAGCGAAGTCGAGGTTTTGATTTCTATGACTAGATACAGGGTTCGGGGTAATCGCGCATCGAAAAACGGGAACAGACAAACAAATGAAGAGCGGTTTAGGAAAGAGTTTGAGAAGGCGCATGAAGGGCCGGAAGTGATCCGTGTCATCCATAGCGCCAAATCGAAGCCGCCCCAACTGTCGAGAGACGAGATAATAAGCAATATCAAGAGAACACTCGAGAGCGGGGCCAGGGAGAGCTTAACCCAGGAGATGACCAAGGCGGCTCTAGGAATAGCTTCGGTGGACCAGGACCCGGCCATCAGGAGATATGCGGCCAAGGCCCTGAAAATCCTGAATTCCGGCAACTGAAGGCCCTCCGAAACGCACTAATAAAAATCTTCTCTGAAAAGCAATTGCATGAACCCGAGAACGCTGCTTTTCGGACTGGTGCTTCTTTCACTGTTTTCTTTATCGTGGGCAAGCACCACCTGCGAGGTCAAGGACTGCAAGATAACCATAACGATTAAAATCGCTTTTGCAGGCGCTGATGATGCATATATACAGCGTGCAAAAACCGAAATCGAAGATGTGTGGAACGGTCCTAACGGCCAGAGCCATGGCGACTGCAAATGCCCGGTAAGCTTCAAGGTTGAAACAATCAAGACCGCAGACTGCGTGAATAATCCGCCTGCCGGATACCATTGCATAACGGTCACTGATTTCAATAATAATCCGCCAAGGAACCAGACGAACTGGACCGGTGCGACTTTTTACATAGGCTACATGTTCGGCATAGCGAGCGGCAACGGCGGAAACAGCCAGAGCGGCTGGTGGTCGAACATAATGAGCAGGCCGGTCAACCCGAACGACCCGGGCGGCGAACATTACAAGGATTTCGCGCATGAAGGGGGCCACATGATGGGATTGAGTGATTCCGACTCGAACCTTATGAACACGACGAGCGGAGCGAATGCGGTTGTAACTCAGGGCCTCGTTGACAAAGCGGTCGAGAAGGTATGCGGCGCGAACGCCTGCCCTGACCGGTGCTGCTGCGGGAACGGCGTCATCGACAGGAACAAGAATGAGCAGTGCGACCCGATGGTCGGCGGATGCCCGAGCGATGAATACTGCTGTCCCGTATGCTGCCAGTGCTACGGCAGGGTATGCTTCCCGGAGAATGGCGAATACGCGGGCCAGGAAAACTGCCAGGCAAGCTGCGGGCCGAATGCAAAATGCTATTACAATTACCAGACAGGATGCTGGGATTGCCTCGTCCAGATCGTCGTTGGGGAAACGATATACGACCCAAGCAAGGTCCAGCAGATAGTGGCTGAGATACATGCGGCAAGAGATGCCGAATTAGATGCGATAAGAAATCTTTATGAGAATGGGCTTCTTGCATTTCCGACAATGAAGGACTTCCTGGGCAGTGAAAGGGCAAATATAATCATAGAAGGGAAAACCAGCTACTATGCGCTTACCGACCGGGGAGAGATGTATGAAGTCGCTCCAGGCGTAGTCGAAGACCCGACCGTTGTGATAACTACGGATATCGGAACGCTTGATGAGATAGATGCAGGGCTACTCAGCCCTCTCGCTGCGTACAAGGAAGGAAGGATAAAAATCGAAGGGATAGGATTTTTCAACGCCCTGAAATTCTGGTTTGCAGGCATGATGGTGGATAATTTCGCTCCTGTTGATGCCGTTCCGAATCTTGAGCCAAGGGAGGCGCCGGAACAACCTGCCGAACCGGCAGTTGATTCAGAAATAGATGAAATCCGGGAGCCCGTTCCGCCAAAAGGAGGGGAATTCCCGGAAGGTGAAATCCCTGAAACCGTTCTTATAGTTGAAATGGAAATCGCCTCTGAGTTTTACTTTGAGGGAACCGAAGTTTACAACGGCTGATAGCACTGAAATATAAATAATAGCGTACAACAATCGGGCATGCACAGAATGTATTTCAGGCTCAAATACCCCAAGCTTATTCTTTTTCTAGTCAGCATAATCATCGGATTTCTGATATTCAAGGAAGCATCCGTTGATGGCGTACATGAATATCTGCTTGCAATAGGGTATTTCGGCATATTCCTTGCGGGATTTTTTTATGTGTATGGCCTGACGTCTGTGCCTGCAACGGTGTTGCTGCTCATACTTGCAAAAGACCAGAATTTATTTCCGGCCGTGCTTGCTGCAAGCCTTGGCGCATTGCTTGCGGACATTATCCTGTTCATGTTCGTGCGCTATGAATTCAAAGACGAAATAAACAAGCTGCCCACCAAAAAGTTTTTCAAAAGCAAGGACAAAAGCCTGCCGCACCGGATTGAGAAATTCCTCTATATGGTTGCCGCGGCATTCCTGATCGGTTCGCCTTTGCCGACCGAAATCGGCATCACCATGATGGCATCGGTAACGGAGATGTCGGCAAAGAAATTCGCGATTATAGCGTATCTCCTGCACACCGCTGCGATAGCCCTGATTCTGATGGCAGGCAGGATGATATAGAAAAACGCCCTCACGGGGATTTTCCCGCTTTCTTAGTGCAGGTTCTTTGTGCGGCGCATAAAGAAAGTGCTTTGAACCCCGGTCACAGGCTCCGGAAGCCAGCATCCTGTCCAGGCTAGACTATGAGGGCGATATGTTATTTTTCACAACTTTGGTTTAAAACCCTTCATTGGAAGGCTGTTTTTGAAAGAGTAAATTTATAAACGACTATATACATCTATTATAACATGGGTTTGAGCAGAGTCAGGAATGATGCTGGAAACGGGGTTGGAAGGCCTGACATTACAAACGGGAAAGAACCGCTTGTTGACAAGATGAGCAGATTCACTTACGATGTAACTGCAAAACAGATCAAACTATTCGCAGGGATAGGGGCGAAGCTCGAATTGAGGAAAATAGCGGAAACCGGCATGGAAAAAGAAGGAAGGGTTGAGGCAATAAAAGGGCTTGTTGAGCTCGAAGACAAGAATTCGATTCCTGTTCTTGAAGAGATTCAAAGAACCGACCCGGAAGCGGAAGTCAGGGATGAAGCAGGCCATGCAATCCTGAAATTGAAGGGGGAAAGCAGGGAGTTTGTCGAAAGGGGAGGAATAGAAACACTTGATATAGGGGAAATAATTGAAGGTGTGGTTGAAATCGCAGGCGCTGAAGCTGTTCCTGAAGACGATTTTCCTGTTTTTGAAATCGATGATCCAAATGCGAAGAAAAGGTTTGAAGAATATGCAAAAATGAAAACTCTGGAAAAATTCAGAAATGGGGACCAGGGCAATGTTTACATGGTCATAGAGTTTGCGCTTATGGACGGCAATGTTGTGCTCCAGAAAAAAGCAATAGAAGCTCTCATAAACTCGGAGGATCGCAATGCCCTGAATGCGGCAAAGCTTATCATACGAAATGATGAAGAAAACAAAGAGCTTCACAAAAAGCTTGAAAGAAAAATAGCAGCACTGAGCGTCAAGGAATTCCTTGAGGGAGACGAAAAGAAACTCAGCGAAGTTGCGCAGATGCTGTTCAAAAGCGTGGATAGCGAGGTACGCAAGATGGCGTTCGAGGCGCTTGTCGGCATAAAAAACCCTGACGGACTGGAGACTATCAGGCTTTACCTTAGTGAAGATGAAAAGAAGTTAACCAAAGAAGAGATGGAGTTCAAAAGATACGTGCTGAAGGAGATGGATGAGATAAAACATCTGAAATTCCTCGACACTTTCATAGACGTCCTTCGCGCCACTTCCGACCCCGGCATAATGAACATGCTTATTTCGAGCTTATACATGTACGGAAGCACAAAGGCGGTTCCTGTTCTTGAATACACGTCAAACCGCAGCGATGTCGAAGAAGGGATAAGAAAGGATGCGGGATGGGCATTGGGACTGCTTAAGCGCTGATTATTTCCTTATTCTGAAGTCAACCACGACTTGAGATATGGTCAGGCCTTTAAAACCACGCGACTTAGAAGGCTACCTAGACGTCGGACGTCATCCTCATCAACATGAACACGAACCTTGTACTCAGCTTCCATCTTGAGAAACCGCCGCCAAATTTCCCGCATTTCTGGTGATAATTTTGTTTCGTCTATTACAATTTGTTTTTCAGGACGACCACGTAGACGTCTGACGTCATCCTCATCAACATGAACACTAATCTTGTGCTTAGCTTTCAGCTCGATAAACTGCCTGTAAATTTTTCGCATTTTGGGTGATAATTTTGTTTCGTCTATTCCATTTTCGTCTACTACAGATTGTTTTTCAGGATGAGCGCCTTTTTTTCCCATAATATCTTCGGGTTTACAACACGCAAATTTAGACTTAACGGCTATAACTTGTCGTGGAACATGATGCGCATCCTTGCCTTCGGTTCTAAAAGCAGTATGCATTCTCGTCATCATAACACCTCCATGTTTTGTTTATGGATACAAAAATATAAAAAGTAAATTTTTGCAACGTTTACGCTTTTTTTATCCTGAAATCAACTACTACCTGGACTATTTTCGGGGCGTAAGGGCGGACTATTTTCCTGTTTACTATTTCGGCTTTAGCCCCTGCTTTTTTTGCTTCTTCCGCTATCCGCTTTTCGATGTCTGCGTATGGGTTTTCAATCGGGGCGAAATTGTAGATGTGCACCATGCACCCGTCCCTTGCTCCTGCGAATGCGACGTCAAGGAATGTTTCCGCGCTTCTGGGGAGAGGCATCAGGATGCGGTCCGCAAAACCGCGGTATTTCCCAAAAACAATTTCCCTCGCGTCCCCGCTCTCGACCGTAATGTTTTTGTTTTTGTTGAGCCTTACGTTTTCCCTCATGTACCTGACGCCTTCTGGATTAAGCTCGATTGCGACGATGTTTGTGTTGGGTTGTTTTTTCGCGATTACGAGCGGGAAGGGACCGACGCCTGCGAACAATGCGAGGATGTGCTCGCCAGGTTTAACGAGCTCTGCGATTCTCTTCCGCTCATTGCTCAGGCGGATGGAGAAATAAACTTTTGCAACATCCAGGCGCATGCGGCAGCCGTGCTCCACGTATGTCGTTTCCGTCCTGTTTTCGCCTGCGATTGCTTTCAGAGGACGGACACGGAACTCGGAATCGACGCGCCCCAGCTTTTTCGCAACGACCTTGAGCCGCTTGTTGGTTTTCAGGACTGCATCCGCGATTTGTTTTTGTTTGCTCTCGAGCTCATCGGGAATTTCTATGATGGCGATGTCGCCGACCAGGTCGTAGGATGTTACCAGATTTTCAAGCTCCTCATCAGTGAGAATGCCAGCAAGAAGCTCCCTCAGCCCCTTAACCCTCTCGAATTTCTCCCCTTCCATCTCTATCGTTCCGTAGCCTTCCACGGCATGCAGGACGGGAAAATAGACGTGCTGCTCATCGTGGAATGCCTTGTAGCCCTCCGCGTAAATGCCGCCCGAAACTATTTTTCTCCTGGCCTCTTCGGCTTTTTTTCTGGGCACTTTCATGAAAAGCATGGAATAAGTTTGTCCGCAATATATTAAATCCTCTTCCGGACAGTTTTGTCGTCATTAATGTGCATTTTATGGATAACCTCGATTTCAAGGCACTGTTTATAAATCTTTCCATCGAAAATAGTCGATACGCTAACTCCGGACTGTCTAGCCTTGGGGTTCTATCTCGTTAATTTTAGGTGGTTCCACTGGAAAAAAATCCGAAAAAAACCAAAACGAAGAAGGAAATTGATGTCCTTTCTTATCATCTTGTCCCCAAGATGGAAATATTGGGCGAAACCGAGAAAAACCGAATCCTTCAGAAGTACGGCATAGAAAGCACCAACCAGCTCCCTAAATTGAGGCCTGGCGATGCGGCAGTCGCGGCACTGGGAGCCAAGGCAGGGGATGTCATAAAAATACATCGGGAGGACAAGACCGGAAAGTACGCAGCCTATAAAGTCGTGAAGGAAAAATAAGCCTCACGCTTAACGCTAATCGGAGGTTTTTAGATGATTGAAACGCTTGTAAGCTCCTATTTCAGGAGCAACAGCCTGGTTAATCAGCAGCTTCAGTCCTACAACAGGTTTATCGAGAGCGGCATCCAGCAGGTGATAGACCGGATTGGAAGCATAAAGACGAACGTAGAGGGCTTTGAGCTGAAGCTCGGGAAAGCCAGGATAGAGCAGCCGAGATATTACGAAGTGCGCGGCGGCTACAGGCACATATTCCCCCAGGAGGCGAGGCTGAGGAATATAACGTATTCCGCACCGGTCTTCCTGGAGATAGTACCGGTATTCAACGGCATAGAAAGGCCGGTTTATTCCGACGTATTCATAGGCGAAATACCTGTGATGATAAAATCGAAGCTCTGCTACCTCGCGGGCATGAGCAAGAATGAGCTCATAGAAAATGGCGAGGATTCGGACGACCCCGGCGGATATTTCATCATCAACGGGTCTGAACGCGCGCTGGTGAGCATAGAGGACCTGGTTCCGAACAAGCTCATGGTCACGCACGAAAGGGATGACGTCGTCTCAAAAATATTCTCCACGCACTTCGGCTTCAGGGCAAGGTGCGTCGTTGAAAGAAATGCGGACGGGATATTTACGGTAGAGTTCCCTTCGACTCCGCCCGGGATATCGCTCGTGCAGATGCTCCGCGTTCTGGGGTTTGTGAGCGACAAGGAGATAAAGGACGCCTTCCCGCAGGAGGAGCTGATAAAAAATGACATACTGCTCAATCTCGAAGAGGACACGACTAAAAGCAAGGACGAGGCTGTGGACAGCCTGAGCAGGAAACTCTCTCCAGGGCAGCCGCCCGAGTTCAGGCTAACGAGAATGGAGAATCTGATAGACAACTATCTCCTTCCGCACATAGGAGTGGAAAAATCGAAGAGGGCGGACAAGGCGAAATTCCTGATAACCATGGCGGAGAGGGCGACAAAGGTGTATTACAAGCAGGTGGCTCCGGACGACAAGGACCACTATGCAAACAAAAGGGTGAAGCTGGCCGGCGACCTGATGGAGGAACTTTTCAGGTATGCGTTCCAGTTCCTCGTAAAGGACCTGATATACCAGGCATCCAGGGCCGACGCAAGAGGAAGGCGCCTCCAGGTGCATACGCTCGTAAGGCAGGATGCGATGGCGGACAGGGTGCGCTATGCGATGGCGACGGGCAACTGGATTGCCGGGCAGACCGGCGTATCGCAACTGCTCGACCGGGTGAGCTATTTATCCACGATATCGCACCTCAGGAGGGTGATCTCCCCCCTGAGCAAGAAGCATCCGCATTTCAAGGCAAGAGACCTTCACGGAACGCATCTGGGCAAGCTCTGCCCGAACGAAACTCCGGAAGGGCCGAGCTGTTCGCTGGTGAAGAACCTTGCGGTCATGTCGGAGGTATCGACCGGAGTCGATGAGGAGGAAGTGATGCGCACCCTCAGGTCGTACGACGTCAAGGAGTGATATTTATGTCAAAAACAAGAAGGCACAGGGTACCGGAAAAGACTGCGGTTTACCTTAACGGCAGGCTGGTGGGCTACCATCCCGACGGCATGAACCTCGCGAAACGCCTGAGGGAGAGGAGAAGGATGAACGAGCTCAATTACCAGGTGAATATATTTTACAACAGCAAGCTGAACGAGCTTCACATGATATCTGACAAGGGAAGGGTGCGACGGCCGTACGTCGTAGTGGAAAACGGCAAATCACGCCTTACGCCCGAGATACTCAACAGGGTGAAGAACAACGAGCTCACCTGGCAGCATCTGGTGAAGATGGGAATCATTGAATACCTCGATGCGCAGGAGGAAGAGAACACGCTCATCGTATCGAACGAGAAGGACATAACCGAGCAGCACACACATCTTGACGTGGACCCGGCAAACATATTCGGATTGGTCGCCTCCGTGCTTCCCTATCCGGAGCACAATTCATCTCCGAGAATTACGATGGCCTGCGCCATGGCGAAGCAGTCGCTGGGAATATATTCGACGAATTTCACAACGCGGTACGATACGAGGGCATATGCCATGTACTACCCGCAGGAGCCGCTCGTGAGGACGAATATCTACAAGGCGCTGAACCTCAGGGAAAAGGCCGCGGGGCAGAACTGCGTCGTGGCGCTCGTAAGCTACCATGGATACAACATGGCGGACGCGATAGTCATAAACCGCGCTGCGATAGACAGGGGGCTTGCAAGGACGGCGATGTTCAAGACGTACGAAACGGAGGAAAGGCTTTATCCCGGAGGGCAGAAGGATACGATCGAATTGCCCACTGCCGAGGTGGTCGGCTACCGCGGAGAGGAGGCGTACAGCCACCTGGATGAGGACGGAATAGTAATTCCCGAAAGCAAGGTCGGCAGCAAGGACGTGCTCGTGGGAAAGACGTCGCCCCCGAGATTCCTGGAGGAGATTTCCGTTTTCGGGGCGATTGAAGAGAAGAAAAGGGAGAGCTCGCTGGCGCTGAAGCCGGGAGAGGAAGGCAAAGTTGATTCGGTGCTGATTACGGAAGGGCCGAGCGGAAACAGGCTCGTTAAAGTGAGAATGAGGAGCGTGAAGACTCCCGAAGTCGGGGACAAGTTCGCATCAAGGCACGGGCAGAAGGGAGTCATAGGCCTTCTGGTTGCGCAGGAGGACATGCCGTTCACGGAAAATGGGATAACCCCCGACCTCATGGTAAACCCGCACGCCATTCCAAGCAGGATGACCGCGGGGCATCTTCTCGAGATGCTTGGGGGAAAGGCGGGCTCCATAGGCGGAAAGATGATGAACGGAAGCGCATTCAGCGGAAATACGGAGGAGGAATACCGCGAGATGATGACGAAGGCCGGCTTTGAAGAATACGGCGAAGAAACGCTCTATGACGGAAGGACGGGAAAGCAGATAAAGGCGAAGATATTCATCGGAGTCGTTTATTACCAGAGGCTCCATCACCTTGTATCGAACAAGATGCACGTGAGAAGCAGGGGGCCGGTCCAGCTGCTCACGCACCAGCCGACCGAAGGCCGCGCCCGCGAGGGAGGGCTCAGGTTCGGCGAGATGGAAAGGGACTGCCTGCTCGGCTATGGCGCAAGCATGCTCATAAAGGAGAGGCTGCTCGAGGAGAGCGACAAGACCGTACAGCTAATATGCACGGAGTGCGGCTCGACAGCGACGCACGATTATGCGAGGAACCGCGACCTCTGCCCGATATGCGGAGGGGAAAACGTGGAGCCGGTCGAGATGAGCTATGCGTTCAAGCTCCTTCTTGACGAGATTAAATCGCTATACGTATTTCCAAGGCTTTTGCTGAAAAAGAAGGGTGGTGAATGATTATGGAAATCCAATACGAAGTCCAGTATGTGCTGAACAAGATAAGGTTTTCGATTTTCTCGCCGGAAATGATAAGGAAGATGTCCTCCGCGAAGATAATAGTGCCGGACACCTACGATGACGACGGCTATCCCATAGACGGCGGCCTTGTGGACACGAAGCTCGGCGTCGTGGACCCCGGCCTGCGCTGCAAGAGCTGCGGCGGGCGCGTCAAGGAATGCCCGGGCCATTTCGGGCACATCGACCTGGTAAGGCCGGTGGTGCATGTGGAATTCGTGAAGCACATCTATGCAGTGCTCAAGGCAACCTGCCCTTCCTGCCACAGGATAATAGGGAAGGCCGCAAGGGAAAAACCCGCGGAAACAGTGGTCAAGAAAGAGGAGAAGGAGGGTAAAGCGGAAGCCGAAGAAAACGAGATACCGTCCCTGCTTGACATAGTCGCGGCAAAGGAGGAAGAGGGAGAAAAGAAGGAAGTGAAGGAAGAAGAGGAAGTCAAGAAGGTCAAGACAACGGGAAAATACTGCCCCCACTGCGGAGAGGAGCTTCCCGAAATAAAGATACTCAAGCCCACCGGATTCCTCAGCAACGGAAACGTCATCCTGCCGACGGATATACGGGACTGGCTTGCATCAATAAGCGATGATGATATACGTGCATTGGGCTTCGACACGGTTTATTCAAGGCCGGAATGGATGGTAATGACCGTGCTGCCCGTGCCGCCGGTAAATGTGAGGCCTTCGATTACGCTTGAAACGGGAGAGAGGAGCGAGGACGACCTGACGCACAAGCTGGTCGACATCATCAGGATAAACCAGAAACTCGAGGCGAACATAAACGCGGGCGCGCCCCAGCTGATTATCGAGGACCTCTGGGAACTGCTCCAGTATCACGTCACCACTTACTTCAATAATGAAACGGCGAACATCCCGCCGGCAAGGCACAGGAGCGGAAGGCCGCTCAAGACGCTTGCACAGCGGCTTAAAGGCAAGGAAGGAAGGTTCAGGTACAACCTTTCCGGAAAGAGGGTCAACTTCTCCGCGAGAACGGTCATTTCGCCAGACCCGATGATAAGCATGGACGAGGTAGGCATTCCCTACCGGATTGCAGGGGAGCTCACGATTCCGGTCTCGGTGACCGAATGGAACATCGACGACCTCAAGAAATACATACTTTCAGAAGGATATCCCAAGGCGCTTTACGTCATAAGGTCGGATGGAAGAAGGCTGAAAGTCGGCGACGACGCTGCGCTCAAAAAGGAGATTGTGGACAACCTGAAGGTCGGCTGGATAGTGGAGAGGCAGATTGTTGAGGGAGATATCTGCATCTTCAACAGGCAGCCTTCCCTGCACAGGGTTTCGATGATGGGCCATCTTATCAGGGTGCTGCCCGGAAAAACATTCAAGCTGAACCCGCTCGTCTGTTCGCCCTACAACGCGGACTTTGACGGGGACGAGATGAACCTCCATATAATGCAGACGCAAGAGGCCCAGGCAGAAGCGAGGTACCTGATGAAGGTTGAGAAGCAGATTCTTTCGCCTAGGCACGGCCACGCGATAATCAAGCCGCAGGAGGACCAAGTTTCCGGGCTCTACTTCCTCACGCATGACGACAGCGAATACACGAGGGAGGAAACCGCGAACATGCTCTATCTTGCCGGGATTACGGAGCTTCCGGAGCCCGACAGGAAGAAGGGGATGTTTTCGGGCAAGCTCATATTCTCGCAGCTGCTTCCGAAAGACTTCAGCATAAAAGTCACGGGAACGAAGATAGGCGGCGATGTAGTCGTGAAGTCGGGCATGCTGGTCAAGGGCGCCCTCGAGAGCAAGTCGATGGAAGGGGAGATACTCGAAACAATATTCATAAGGTACGGGCCGGATTTCACAAAGGATTTCCTGAACCGGTCCGCGACCCTTGCGCTCGAGGCGATAACCATTCAAGGCCTCAGCGTTTCGCTAAAGGATTACACCCTTTCCGAGAAAGCCGAAAAGATGGTGCACGACCTCACCGGCAAGATGGACCGGGAGATAGACAACCTGGTCATGCAGTACAGGAACAGGTCGCTTGAAAGGGCACCCGGAATGACGCTTAAGGAAACGCTCGAAGCGACGATAGTAGACATAACATCCAAGGCCAGAAACGACATGGGCAAGATAGTCGAGGACGACCTCACCATAAGCAATCCGTCGATCATCATGGCCAAGATAGGCGCGAGGGGAAGCCTGCTTAATGCAATCCAGATGTCCGCGGGGGTGGCGCAGCAGACGGTCAGGAGCAAGAGGCCGGCAAGAGGTTACAGGAAAAGGCTTCTGCCGTATTTCACGCCAGGAGTGCTTACCGGAAAGGAGAGGGGTTTCGTTTATTCCTCGTTCAGGGAAGGCCTCAAGATACACGAGTTCATGGCGCATTCCATGGGAGGAAGGGAGGCGCTTGTCAACACGGCGATAAGGACGGCGCGTTCCGGTTACATGCAGCGCAGGCTCATAAATGCACTGCAGGACCTGGTCGCCTACAAGGACCTTACGGTGAGGAACGCGGACATGAGCATAATCCAGTTTATCTATGGCGGCGATGGCAAGGACCCGATGTACTCCAGCGAAGTCGAGGTCGTGGCCGGCGTAAAGCAGGACGATATCGATACCGCATGAAGGTGATGTTAATATGGGAAAAGAAAAAACAACAAATGTTTTGATTCCGCCCTATGAGGCTGTCGGGGTTATATGCGCGCAGAGCATCGGCGAACCGGGCACGCAGATGACGATGAGAACGTTCCACTATGCAGGTGTCGCCGAGCACGTGCCGACAGGCCTGCCGAGGCTGATAGAGATCGTCGATGCGAAAAAGGAGCCGAAGAAGTCGATCATAGACATCTATCTCAAGAAGCAGTATTCGAAAAGCCCGACGGAATCGGCAAAGATTGCGGAGGATCTTGCGAGCGTATTCGTTTCGGACGTCGCCTCCGTTTCCGACGACCTTGAAGAGCTTACGGTGAAAATAGAATATAGCGAGAGGGACGGAAAGGCGCTCGGTGTCACCTTCAACATGCTCAAGAAAGTCATTGAGGAATTCTCCGACAGCCTCCGCATAAGCGGGAACAGGATAACAATACAGCCGAAAGCGGCGAAAACGAAGAAGGATACCGAGGAGAAAAAAATCACCGCGAAGTACGTGAGGCGCATGGCGAACAGGGTAAGGGAGGCCATAGTGAAGGGCGTGAAGGGAATCCACAGGGCAGTGGTCGTCAGGAGCGAAAGCGGGGAATATTTCATAAGGGCAAGCGGATTCAACCTGCTCGGGGCGCTAGAGCATGATGCGGTGGATCCGAGCCGCGTTTATACGAACAACATAAAGGAGATAGAAAGGATTTACGGAGTAGAGGCTGCGAGGAATGCCATAATAAAGGAGATAAACGACGTCATGGAGCTGCAGAAGCTCTACGTCGACATGAGGCACATAACGCTGATTGCGGATGCGATGGTCTACTCCGGGGAGATAAAATCGATAGGAAGGCACGGCCTGAGCGGGGAGAAGGTCGGCGTGCTCGGAAGGGCCGCTTTCGAGGAAACGGTCAAGCACCTCATAAACGCGGGCTCGACCGCCGCGGAGGAGCTTCTCGTCGGGGTTACGGAAAACATCATAGTGGGCCAGACGGTTCCGGTCGGCACGGGAAGGATAAAGCTCGTGATGAAAAGAACGAAATAATAACACAACAGTATCATATGACATCGGGTGAAGGAAATGGCTGAAGAGGAAAACATCGAGGAAGAGGAAGCGAAAACCGAAGAAACGGAGGAAAGGAAGGTAAAGAAAGAGAGAAAGGTAGTGAGGCGAAGGAAGAGCACCAAGGAGAAGGAAAACCCGGTCGTAAGCGCCATAAGGCTTGCAGTTGAAAGCGGAAAGGTCGAATTCGGCTCAAGGAGCGGCATCATAGCCGGCATCGAAGGAAAGGCAAAGCTCCTGATAGTGGCAAAGAATGCGATAGCCGAAACAAGAACGGCCGTGGCTGAAACCTCGAAAAAATCGGGCGTGCCAATCATGGAATTCGGAGGAACGACCATGGAGCTGGGTTCCGTGTGCGGAAAACCGTTCCCGGTTTCCGTCCTTTCGGTGTTCAGCGAGGGCAACTCGAACCTGCTCGAACTTGCTAAAAAGAAGTAGTGAAAAAATGGTAGAACTTACGGAAAAAGGGCTGGGCTACTTTTCGGTTTTTGAAAGCGTAAGCCGGGTGATGCCCTCGGATTTCGTCGAAAGCGAGAATTTCCTCATATTCGTTGTCGACCCCCTCCAGCTGGGCAAGGCCATAGGGAAGAACGGCTCGAACATCGAAAAGCTCAGCAGGATGTTCAAGAAAAAGATAGTTGCGGTCGCGGACAGCGACGACCCCGAAATCTTCCTGCGCAATTTCCTGAAAAACGTCAGCGTACTCGGCGTGGAAACGAGGCAGGTCATGAACGAGAACGCGATGATAGTTACCGTTGACGAGAAGGACCGCGGAATCGCCATAGGCCGCGGCGGTGAACGCATAAAGGCATTGAAAGAGCTGATGAAAAGCAAATTCAATGCGACGGTGCACATAAGAACAAGAAGAATATTGGGGTAGGCTAGAGCAGCCTTATTATCCCGGCCGTGCCATCGACTTCTATCCTCATTCCGTTTTTAAGAAGCTTGAAAATATCCTTTTCAGGCCTGTCGACCATGGGAATTTTGGATATTATCGCGCCGACCACTATTATCGGCTCCGCTTCCAGGTTTATTATGGCTGCAGGCGCCTTTTTGTTTTTCGCAAGCCCGAGAATAACGTAGGAGCCGACAGTGGAGCCTTTTCCGTTGGGGAAAACGATCACCTTTCCGGCAATGGATTTTCCTTCGAGCTCATGGCCTTTCTCCATGACTACTCCCGTCTTCGGGTCGACTCCGCCAAGAAAAGAGAAAGGCTCCCGGCTGAGGAGCACTTCGCCGCTTGCCCTGCCCTTCGAAACTGGTCTGGCTTTTATTTCCATAAAAACACGCGCATATGATTGCGGACACAAAATAAAATAATAAAAAGAAAATAAATAAAAAAAGATTACGGCGCAAGCACCGTTCCGGTGAGCGTTGCCGTAGCCAGCCTGTCCGGCGCGCCCTCGACTTCGTTCACGTAACTGTAGAGTATCCCTATGGTTCCCCTGAAGTCCGCGTTGGGCACCGCGACAACCCTGTTCGCGGGAGTCTTGTCATCTATGCAGTACACCTTCTGGCCCAGCAGGGTCGACGTGAATTCCACATTGCCGCCCGAAGGCACAGGAGGAAGGCCGGTGATGGCATATGCCTTGCTCTTGTCTATTTCGGCAGCCGCGGCGGTCGTGCAGATGATGCCTTTCACGATTATGCCCTGCGCCTGCTGGTTGTCAAGCCTCATTATCACGTAAACTTCATTCGTGCCGGATTCCGAAACTATCACCGGCTTCTTCACATCGCAGCTGAATCCCGGCTGCGAGAAAAGGCAGCTCTCCGGCGTTTTTATCAGCGTTGGAAGATAAAACGCGAGAATCGCGAGCACGATGACGATGACCAGGATTGCCCATCCGTATGTCATCAGGTATTCCATCGCCGCCTGACCTTTCCGGCTGCTAGCATTTTTGTCAAACATATCAAAATCACCTCAAAGAATCATGAGAATGTTGCGAAGAACGATGAAAGCACTGATGAAACTATCCAGTAGACAAGGTAGGAGAGCACGAGCACGAACGGGAAGTATTTCAGCCCCTGCGTCTTCGAGCCGCTCCTTATGGCGCTTATTATGAAGGAGGATATGAGCGCGGTAACGAAAATCGTCGGTATGGTGAAGTAAAGGAAATCGGTGGAGTTTATTATCGGGCCGCTGAAACCCTTGAGCGCGCCGAGAGGCCCGACCTGCGCGCCTCCGGTGGCAGGCATGTTCTCAGCAATCCTTTCAAAAACCTCTATCAGCTTTCCGGCAACCGCAAAGAGGAAGGGAGTGCCGACTATCGCCGCGAAGAGCACGAATATCTCGTACATGACGAGCGAAGCGCCTATCTCCTTCTTCATTATTATGGTGTTCCTGACGTCCTCCGCGGTGCGCTCCAGAACATCGGTGAGCTCTCCGCCGGTGGTGTTCGCCTGCTTGAGCAGGAGCATCGTCCTCTTGAAGACCTTGGAATCGAACCTCGAGCTCAACGCATCAAGCGCATCCTCGAGCGATTCGCCGCTGAACGAGCCTTTCACTATGGAGCGGACTTCGTTCGTAAGCGGGCCGAATTCGGGCTTTGCCGCATACCACATCGCCTGGTCGAGCGTCATGCCCGCCTTTATGTTCGATGAAACAAGTATGAGGAAATCCGGAAGGACGGCTTCGAGCTTTTCCCTCCTGTCCTCCACTTTCATGACCACGTAGGATGAAAGGAATATGAACGCGATGAAATAGAGCACGACGAGCGTCGCTATGAAAATGACCACCCATACGACTATGGATGGAAGCTGGACCATGCCCCCCACGAAAGAGGTTATCGCATCCGACGTGGGCGCAAACAAGGCGAGAAACAGGGATATGAAGAAAGAAACTATGAAAACGTTGAGTATCACATATCCTGCGAATGCATCCGCAGGCATGTCGATGCCTGCGCTGTTGAGCTCGGTTTCAAGGGTCCTTACCCTCTCCCTTGTGAAAAGCAGGCGCCCGACGCTTTCGAATATCGTTTCATTGCCCATTTCAAATCACCTATATCAGATACCTCGGCCTTGAGCTCTCTATCAATCCCAGGAAAAGAAACTGGACTATGGCTATCAGCAGGAATACCGGAATGAGAACGGAGGCGCCATACTGGCCGCCGCTTATGAACGAGAAGACCGCAGCGGCGAACACGACGCCTATTGACGGCACGATTATTCCGAAAAGCATGTAGAACATGACCGCCGGCGTAAGCTTCTGGCTGTACTCCTTGAGCTGTATCATCTGCTCCTTGGAAATCTGGTCAAGGACGCCCTCGAGCGAACTGCCGACATCCGCGCCGCTTGCAACCGAATTCGCGATCTGCATCATCATCCTGACGAAATATTTCGACGGGTTGTTCTGGGTGACCTCGCGTATTGCCTGCGTCGTCGGCACTCCCAGCATTATCTTGTCCACTATCTTCTTGAACTCCCTGCTCACTTCGCCATAGCCGCTTGACGCGCCTACGAACGTCTCGAAAAGCGGCATCCCGGATTTCAATGCGATTACGACATGCCTTCCTGCGAAAACGATTTCGTAATCAAGCTCCTTTGTCCTCTTCACAAGCATCGCATCCGGATAGAGCATGAGGTAGTTGAACACGAGGAATGGGATGACGATTATGAGCGGGGCTATCCAGAAGAGCGGAATCAGGTACCGCACGAGAAAAAGGAGTGAAACCAGCAGAAGGGCTATGGAAACGAAAAGCGTCGAGCCGATGACCTTTTCAACGAATGCCGTGGCCGTCTCGTCCATGTCCGCAAAATCGAGCTTCTTCCTCAGGCCCGGAAAACGGGGAGTGAGCAATTCTGCGACGGGATGAAAAATCCCGTGCTTTCCCTTGACAATTTCCTTCGATTTTTCCATAGATTAGCCCTCCAGCGTTCCGAAATATTTTCTGATTATATCAGCATTTAAACCTTTCTCCTTTGCCATGAGAATTCTTGCGCGTGCTATGGCCTCTGCGTTTGAAACGTGCTTTCTCTCGTATTTTTTGTAATACTCCAGATCCTTCGAATGCAGGTAGTAAAGCATCGTTCCCGCGTCTATGTTGCTTATCTCGGAGATGATTTCGTCGGCTTTGGTCTCTTCCTTCTCAACGGCGCTTGGCTCCTCCTCTGTTTTTTTCTCAAACACGTCGCGCGCAGCGGTCCTGATTATGCTGTCTATGCGCTTCAGTATTATGTCCTTCAGGGAGTCGAACTCGGCGGGATGGCCGGTTTCTATGGCTTTCATCCTGGCGGTTACCTGCTGTGCGGCATCCTTCTCGGCCGGCCCCACGTTCTCCTTTATCTTGCGTATCTCCGCAAGATGCTTCTTCGTGGTGTAATCCTTGAATTTCTCTATCGTTTCAGGAAGCTGCTCGCTGAGCTTTGTCAGCTCGAAGACGAGCGAATCGTACAATTTTTTCTTCTTCTCCGCATCTTCGGTAAGCGCCACGTCCTCGTAGAATTTCTTGTGCAGGCCGTCTATCTTGTGCCTGTAGGAGCTGGTTATGGAATCCTTCGTCTGCGCCATTTCCGAAGCCTGGGTCGTCACCAGCGTCTGGAGAACCTGCAGGTGGGCGACCGCCCCCTCCCCTTCGGGCTTCTTCGCCTTCTTTGCCTTTGCGATAGCCCCCCGGACCGCTTCCGTTTTCTTTGACGCAAGCATGCCCTTGAGCGCGGCTATCTCGTGCTTTATCTCCTCCCTCTTGTCGAAGCTCTTTTCCTTGAAAAGCTGTTTCGTAAGCTCGAGCATCTTTTTCTTTATGGCGGTTTCGTCCGCCCTTTCGCCAAGGGTGCTCACGACCTCTTCTTCTATCTTCTTGAATTTCTTTTCTGCCGCTTCGTCCGGGCTTTCCAGTATCTTCGGCATCAGCACTTCGGCTTCCTCGGCAACCGGCCTCTCCTCTTCTGGTTTTCGCTCCCCGAATTCTTCCGGAACATGCGGCTTCGCCTCGCGCACTTCCGAAATCTCTGGAGGCCTTCTCCTTTCCTCCTCCTTTTCGGCGGGCTTTTCGAATTCCAGCTCGAGCTCGGAGGGAAGCTCCGCGGGCTTCTCCCTTTCAAGCTCGATTTCAAGATGCGCCGGCTTCTTTTCGAGCTCTATCTTTTCCTCGGAAGGCCTTGCCGGCGCCGCTATCTCCTCCGCTTTCTTCAATGCCTCCGTTGTGATGTTCTTGAGGCGCGATTCCACCTCTTCTATCTTCTTTGCATCGCTTGCCGAAATCGCCTTTTTCTCTTCGGGTGCCGGCGGCGCCCCTTCCATGCCCGGCGCAAAAATCCTCATCTTCGAAGCGGTCTTTATCTTCTCCGCCCTCTCGTAAATGTTGATCAGGTCGCTGTAATCGACGTCCACGTAATCCGCAGGGTAGAAATCCACGTCCTTCCTTATCTCGATATCTCCCTCGTATGACTTGTACTCGAGCGCCTTGTTCTCGATTCTTTTTGCCTCCTCCACCGCATCGGAGAAGTAGCCTTCATCTGCCAATTCTACAACCTCTTGAACTCCCAGGGCTTTTTAGCGCTTACCGCATCAAGCACCTCGTCGGGGTCAAGATAGTAGTTTGAGACTATCTCGCCCACCTGGTCGACGCCGTCGTAGCCGTTCTTGACCATCCAGTTCAGGACGTTCATCTTCTCCTCGACATCCTCCTCGATTTCCCTGGATTCCATTCCGGCGTAAAGGGAAAGGAGCTCGCCGAGCCGTCCCATCCTGCCGACTCCTTTTATCCTGTCGGTCTTGACGTCCCACCTGTAGAGGACGTTCGCCTTCGCCTTGTCCATTTCGGCAAATTCAAGGACGCGCCTTATGTTGAACCTCCTGTGCCTGAACGTGACGACTATGCCCGCAAGTGCGTCGAGCACCTCCTTCGGGACGTTGATTGGCGGGTTCGTAAGCCTTGAAATCGTCTGCTCGGAATTGTCCGCGTGCAGCGTTGCGTATACCGAATGCCCGGTGTGCATGGCCTCGAACATGACCTCCGCTTCCCTCTGGCGCCTGATTTCCCCTACGAGTATCCTGTCCGGCCTCATCCTCAATGCGTTAACAAGGAGGTCGAGCATCGTGACTTCGCCCTTCCCTTCCGGATTCGCCTCCCTCACGACCATCGGCACCCAGTGGAGGAAGCTCGGGAGCGTAAGCTCTCTCGTGTCCTCTATGCTGACGATGCGCTGGTTCGACGGGATCAAACCGGCCATCGCGTTGAGGAAAGAGGTCTTACCCGAACCGGTTCCTCCCGTAACTAGAAGCGAGAGCTCGTTCTGTATGCAGAGCCATATCAATGCCGCGACTTCCGAGGAAACCGTCCTGGAGCGTATGAAGTTCGTTATCGTCCAGGGGTTCTTCGAGAATTTCCTTATGGTTATCGTGTTTCCGAAGCTCGATATCGGGGCGAGTGTGGAATTCACACGGTCGCCTGACGGAAGATGCGCGTCCAGCATCGGATTCAGCACGTTTATCTGCCTTCCGATTTTTCTCGCTATCATCGATGAATAGTCATAGATCATGCCTTCGTCTTTCACCCTGACGTTCGTCCTGCACCAGCCGAACTTCTTGTGATAGACCCATACCGGCTCCCGCGAGTTGTTGATCGCAACCTCTTCGAGCTGCTCGTCCGCGAGCAGGGATTCCATCTCGCCGAGGCCGAGGGTGTTCTGGAGAAGGAAAACCGCGAGTATCTCCCGCTTGTCGTCCGGCAGTGATGGGAAGTTCCGCTGCAGGATCTTGTGCGCTGCCGCCAGGAACTTCGATTTCACGTCCTCGTATTTCTTCGGGTCGAGAATCTCGCTTATGTCCAGCTTCACTTCAGAGATGAGCTCGCCCTTCAGCTTCGTCTCCAGGATGAGTTTCGTCCCCTCCGCAATGCCCGGGATGGTGACATCGTATCTCGGCACGAAGTCCTTTTTCCTGGATATCCTGACCTCCACGGGCAGACCCTCGTTCTTGAATGAAT
>JACCLJ010000073.1 GCA_013425425.1 Microcaldota archaeon | reverse complement strand
TCTCGGTGTTGCCGCTCGCCTGCACGAATGTCGACCTGCTTAGAGGCACTATGACGTTCCTCTTTTTCTGCTTTTTGCTGGCTTCTATCTCCCTGAATTCGCTGTTCGTAAGCACGAGTATGCCGCCATCCTGCATCCTTTCATATATTATGGTCTCTTCCTTCCCCTCCACGGTCCTTCTCGTGGTTGCCACCCTCATCTTGTTCGGGTCGCTGTATTGGGGATACTGGCTGTATTTCTCGAATATGTTTCCCGGTACCGCCTTCTCTGCACCGCAGTGGATGCATATATGCTCGGTATAGTTGCTGAAGCCGCCGCAGCGCCTGCACCTGAAGCCCAGCCTCTCAGCAACGAAAGAAGGCACTTCAAGGGGGGTCGCGACCCTGCCCAGTTTTTTCTCGTTTTTCCTGTCCTTGCCTATCCTCTCTTCATCCCTTATCTCGACTACCGGCCTTTCGCTGTTCTCGGGATTTTCTATGATCGAAATTTCGTATTTCGGCTTCGGCAGGACGCTCGCCACCGCCTGCGCAATCATGCTTTTTCCGGGTCCGGGCGGCCCGACAAGAAGAAGATGCCTCCTCTGGTACGAAATCATTCTCGCCACTGCCACCGCTTCATCCTGGCCTATAATCCTCTCAAAGGGGTCCTTCGGTATCTTTACGTCTTTGGTGCTGTCGTAACCGGTCTTCATATGATTATAATAGCGTATTAAGAAGAATATAAAGGTTTTGGATTCGGCAGCGTCAGACTTTCTCCCTCAGCTTTTCCAGCATATCCTTCGTCATCTTGGCCAAATCGTATTCATGTTTCCAGCCCCAGTCCTTCCTTGCCTGGGAATCATCTATGCTCCTCGGCCAGGAATCCGCTATCGCCTGCCTGAAATCCGGTTTGTAGGTGCAGGTGAATTCTGGTATATGTTTCTTTATCTCGTTAGCAAGCTCCTTCACGGAGAAGCTTATGCCCGCGAAATTATAATTCGTCCTTATCGTTATTTTCGATGCGTCCGCTTCCATGAGCTGAATCGTTCCTTTTATCGCATCAGGCATGTACATCATCGGCAGGACGGTATCCTCGCGCACGAAGCATTCGTACCTCTTCGCCTTGAGCGCCTCGTAGAAAATGGCAACCGCATAATCCGTCGTTCCCCCTCCAGGCAATGCCTTGTAGCTTATCAGCCCAGGATACCGCAACCCGCGCACATCCACTCCATATTTCTTGAAGTAGTAGTTGCACAGAAGCTCGCCCGCCACTTTCGTTACGCCGTACATCGTTCCCGGCTCAAGGACGGTCCTCTGCGGCGTCTTGTCTCTCGGCGTTGTCGGCCCGAAGGCAGCTATTGAGCTTGGCCAGAAGACCTTAAGCTTGTGCTCTCTTGCAAGGTCAAGCACGTTCTTCAGGCTTTCCATATTCACTTTCCATGCAAGGTCTGGGTTCTGCTCCCCTTTTGCAGAGAGAATCGAAGCGAGGTGATAAATCGTATCTATATTGTGCTTCTTCACAACCCCTAAAAGCGCCTCCTTGTCGCCTGCATCCGCGAATTCCACGGGCCCTGCGCTAAGCTCGGCGCTAGGCTGGCTTTTGTGAGCCATTGCAACGACGTTGCTGTTTCCGTATCTCTTCCTCAGCTCGGGGACAAGGTCAGAGCCGATTTGCCCTGTTGCGCCGATAACGAGAATGCTTTTCATAAGATTTCACCTTTCTTTGAATGGATTGCTTACGTTCAGCCACGCTATGCCCTTAAAATCGTCTTCATTTTCCGTTATTATCCCTTTGATTAGATTTTCTTCCATGGTTGCGACAAGCAGCGCATCAAAAAAATGTATCCGGTATCTGGAGGCAAAATGCAATGCTTCACCCACGGTTTTTTGATCATATGTCAGTACTTCAAACGAATCGGAAAATTCAAGTGCCATTTCTCTCGCTTCGTCGAAACTAAGCGGATTTTTGACTTTTTCAGTAACCACGCGGGCAAATTCCACCAGATTCTGCAGGCTTATCACGCCCGTCCCTTCATTTAATGTCCTTTCAATGACTCTTTTTGCAGTTTCATGTTTTCTTTCATCGCTGTTGTCAGCAGCATAAACCAGGATGTTGGAATCTATCAGCACCTTAGTCATATATCTCACTTCTTTTTTTGTAACCTCTGAACCCCAATTTGTATCCTTTTTCCATAGTTCTTATCAGATTCGCAATGGCGCGTTCTTTTTTCCCTTTCTTTTTCATCTCATCCAGCGCATCCGAAACAACCGAACTTATGGAGCCTTTTTTTGAGTGATACCTCTCCTGGGCAAGTCTTCTAAGGAAGGCTTCGTCATCGTCATCAAGAGATACCAATACGTTTCCCATGTCATCACCATCTATATACATATATGTTATGCATATATTTATAAGGATTACCCTTATTTTACAATCTCCAGCTCCTTCCCGACCTTCTCAATCTTCTCAATCGCGAAATCAAGGTCTTCCTTGCTTAAATCAGCACGGACCATCATCCTCAGCCTTGCCTTGCCTTTTGCAACCATCGGGAAAACAATCGGCAGGGCATAAACGCCTTCCTCGAAAAGCCTTTCGCTCATGCGCCTCGCCTTCCCTTCGTCATAGGTCATGACCGGCGTAATCGGGGTCGTGCTTTCCCCGGTATCAAAATTCAGCTCCTTCAGCCTTTTCTTGAAGTATTTCGTGTTCCTCCAGAGTTTCTTCACGAATTTATCGTTATTCTCAAGCAGTTCAAGCGCAGCAATTGAAGCAGCCACGACTGCAGGCGGATGCGAGCCGGTCAGCAGCCAGGTCCTGGATTTGTTCAGGAGGTATTTCTTCGCTATTTTCGTGCATGCGATGAAGCCGCCCATAGTGCCAAAGCCCTTCGAGAATGTTCCCATGTCCATATCAACGCGGCCTTCCACCTTGAAATGGTTCACCGTGCCTCTTCCGCCCTCTCCCATAACCCCGTCCCCGTGCGCATCGTCGACGTATGTGCAGGCATTATACTGCTCGGCAAGCGGAACTATCTTATCCAGCGGAGCAACGTCTCCGTCCATCGAGAATACGCCATCCGTAATCACCAGAATGCGTTTTGGATTCTTCGCCCTCGCTTCCTTCAGCTTGGTTTCAAGCTCGCCCGCATCCCTGTGCTTGAAAATCATGCGCTCGGCTTTCGTAAGCCTAACACCATCAATAATCGAGCCGTGGTTCAGCTCGTCCGAGATAACGATATCGCCTTCGCGAAGAAGCGCGGGAATCGCTCCCGAATTCGCAGTAAAGCCTGTATTATAATAGAGCGCATCTTCCGTATGCTTAAACCTTGCAATACTCTCCTCAAGCTTAAGGTGCAAATCCATCGTGCCAGCTATTGGCCTTACGCTTCCTGAGCCCGCACCATACTTCCTAACCGCCTCGATTGCCGATTTCTTAAGCAGCCTTTGGTTCGAAAGCCCGAGATAATTGTTCGAGCAGAGCATGAGCACCTCTTTTCCCGCAACCATCGAGCGGGGCGAGGAAGGGCCTTCAAGCGTCTTTGGGTTCCAGAGAAGATTCTGCGCCTCAAGGGCCTCCAATTCCGCCTTTAAATCGTTCTGAAGCTGTTCATTCATCATAACACCTCTTCTGGAGGTATCAGAAACAGAGATTTTAAAGATTAGCGGTCATGAGTTCGGCTAAAGACGAACCAGCCGGGAGGGTATTTCTGCTGCTATTCTACTATCAGGCCGCTGTCTTTCCATTTCTTCATGAGCTCGGCCCATTTCTCTTTCTTGTCTTCCGGTATTTCGCCGACCATAAGCCGGCAGCCCCTGCCCTCGACCGCCCCCTTAAGTGCTTCAAAAGATTTACTTGGCGCTTTCGGGGGTGCACTGGTCCTTTCGCCCGTATCCTTCTTATCTTCTCTTACCATCTTTTGACACATGTATACATTAGGGGCATAACTAGTATTTAAACCTTTCTATTCCACTTTCTGAAACATTATTTTCCCAAGGCAATGAGGAGTTTCGAGAGCGGCATTATGCCCGCAATCTTCGCCTTTCCGTTTATCACTGTCGTCGGTGTTTCCCTTATCTTGTATTTTCTTACGAGTTCCGGGAAAAGCAGGATATCCACCATGTCCGCGGTTACGTTTGGATTGAATATGGCTATGTCGTGCGCCGCCTTGACGGCAATCGGGGAGTAGCTGCACGACGGAATCTCGAAAACCTCGAGCAGGGTGCGCGTTTTCGGGGTTTCCATTGCCTTTTTGGCGATTTCCCTCTTCACCCCGCCTTTCGCCCCTGAAACATCGACTATGTCCATGATGAATACCGGAAACTGGTAGCCGGAAGGGAATCCGAAGAACCTGATGCGCCCCTTTGCCTTCCCGCGCAGGACTATCGCAGGCCCGCGCCTCACATCCTCCTTTTTCGCTTCGTTCGAATCGAGCCCGTATTTTTTCAGTGAAAGCTTCCTGCTGAGCGAAGATATGTCCCTGAGCGCGGCTTCCATCTCCGCTTCTACTTTCGGATATCTTCCTGATGTGAAAAGCAGAAGCTCGACCGGCGATTCCATTTTTGACAGGGCGGCGGCAATCTGCTTCTCCAGTTTTTTGCCCAGCGGCATTTCATTCCACCGAATAAGATAACGCCTATCGCTTTATAATCTTTTTCGTTCCTTTTTTTATCGGTGCTAACATGAGTGAAGGAACTGCATCTGTTCAGAAGATGAGTTACGAGCAGGCGGCAAAAACGCTGGAAACGATTGCCAGCATGAACAAGGGAACCGCGGCCGATGTCGTCCTTGCAGTCCACCTTCCTGAAAAATCCACTTATCTCAAGATCACCATCCCCAAGAAGGCGGTGGCTGAGAAGCTGGATAAGATTTCCGCGCTTGACGAGCAGGCAAGGGCCAAGGAGATAAGCGAGTGGGTCAATGCGAACATGAAAAGCGCGGTTGCCAAGTATGCAACAGACAAGGAAAAGAGCTTTAAATTCGCAGTAAATGTTGCGGAAGTGGTGCCGGTCAAAACAACGCCGAGTGTAGGGCCGTCCACATATACGCCTGAAATGGCCCTCCTACCCGAGAAAAAGGTAACCGGCCCGAAGTATGGGGAATCGAAGAGCGAAGCCGGCCCGTCGCCAAAGCTTGAAACCGCCGATTACGTGATATCCACAAAATGGGTAAAGGAAGCAAAGGAGTTCAAAAACCTCAATGACATCATCGGCATTTACAGCGAGGGAAAAAAGGCCGGCATAGGCGGCTTCTTTTGTGCGTACAATACATTTCCGGTAACCTATGGCACTGAGAAAGAATCGACAAAGTACGCATTTTTTCTCTTCATGTCGACCTCTGATTTTATCGCCGCCATCAAGGACATAGATATACCTAATATAACTGCAAAGCAGAAGGAAAAGGTAATTGATTTCGTCACTGACGACTTCTTTGACCGCATCGAAAAGACGCTAAAAAAGAAGGGCATAAAACTTACCAGCGAAATCAAGGACGGTCTGAGGGAGATAGTTGCAGATATGGCCGGATATATCATAAAACAAAGATCGGCGGCGCATGAACTGGAATAATTGATATCATATGTCAGCAGGAAGATGCTCCCGTTGCGGGGGGGAAGGAAATGTCGAATATGGTTCAGACGGCCAGTCGTATTGCAGCGCGTGCATATTCTACGGAATCAACAAGCAGTGCTGGAGATGCAGGATGTATCTTCCTGCGTCGGAACTGCAGCAGTATCAGGGCAACTGGGTCTGCCCGTACTGCATAATGGACCTGAAGGCGGAGGCGCAGAAGATGGAAAAACCGCAGAAAGAGTATAAAGCCGAGAAATATCCCATTCAGCCGGTTTCGTACAGCGAGAGATGCGAGCGATGCGGAAGGGAAACCGAAATATTCTACATCTGGAACGGCAGGAGGCTGTGCAGCAGCTGCCTCGAAGAAGAGCAGAAGAAATGGGGAACCGTAGGAGGAGGCCCTTCGGCTGCGCCTTATCGCGTTACGTACGGGAAAAAAGAGGGGCTGATAGGCTCGATAATAAGCAGGGCGCTTGAGAGGATTGGCCTGAGGAAAAGGAAGCTGGAAGGCGAAATCGTCGCGGCTCCGAAGGTTGCGGAAGCCAAAGGAGAAAAGGAAAAGCCCACGAGCGTCGTTTCTTTCATGCGTGGAAAGCCGCTTGCCGAGGAGCCGGAAAAGAAGGAAGCCGAAGCAGTGGGAAAGGCGGAAGAAAAGCCGGAGGGGCAGGAAGGGCTGAAGGCGCCTGAAGAGGAAAAAAAGCCGAAGCCCCAGGGTGAAGGCATAATGAAATCCACGCCGCTAAAACCATTGGAAAAGCCGGTTGGAAAACCACCGGCGCTGAAAGCGGCCCCAAAGCCTGCCGGCAAGGTGCCTGGAAGGCGCAGGAAGAAAATAATCGGAAGGAGCAAAAGAAAATAGCGTTTTCTGTTTTTAGGCAAAATTAACATTTAAATACCCTTTGCTACACATTTTTGAATGGGTGGGTATATGAGAAAAACTGTGCAAAACAAAGACGATACTAAAGGCGTTATTCGCGGTAAAATAGGCGGGCTTCCGGAAGTTGACCGGCTTGTTGGTTCGAAAAAGGACGATTTGCTTGTTGCGGCCATCCGTGAAGTTCTTCTGGATAAAAAACTCAAGCCTCTTGCCGCTGCAATCGAAAGTTTGATCAGTTTCGGCAATTACGCTGATGCTGAAAAAGAATGCGAGGAATACGGTCTTGGTGAAAATGTTAAAAATCTCATCGCTGGCCTGGCAGCAAAAAAGAGCCTATTGGAAGCGAGGCACGATTCTGCCGATGAAATACTGAGCACTTATAATCTGGATAAAAAAAAGTTTATAGGCGAGGCTCTCTGCCTCTGCGTGCTTCAAGGCGAATCCAAGGCAGCCAAAAAGATAGCGGCCCTGTACGATGCTGCGTTGCCGGTCATGCCGTCTGAAGATTCGGAAGAATACGCTGCCTTTGTGGCAAGGGCCAGAGAAAGCGAGGGAAAGCTGAATAAAGCAATGGAGGAAACCGCGCAGTTCCGCATAAAAAATTATCTTCCAGACACTGGGAAGTCCGTTCAAAAGCTGGAAATTTCTGATGAATGGATAAAAAAAGCGGCTCTTGATTCAGATTTTACCCTGGCAGCCGGAAAAGGGGATATTAAAAAAGTGAAGATGCTGTTCAGTAAAGGCGCAGATCTAAACGCTCCGTCTTCCAACGGCTTCACTCCGTTGATGTGGGCCGTCCTTGGGAAGCATGTTGAAGTCATTGAATTTCTGGTGGAAAAAGGCGCGGATGTAAACGCCCCCAGCATTCACGGACTGACCGCGCTTATGACAGCTGCCAGGAACGGCGATATCGAGACGGTTAGGCTCCTGAAGGAAAACGGCGCAGACGCAGATGTGGCGAGTAAATCCGGGTTGACCGCATGGATGTTTGCCGCTTATAACGGGCATATGGAA
>JACCLJ010000066.1 GCA_013425425.1 Microcaldota archaeon | reverse complement strand
GCAAGTTTCTCAAGGATAGATGCTCAGGGGCCATACGTCAATTTCTATTTCTCAGATAAATTTTACGCTGAAGCACTGAAAAAAATGCTGAAGGAAAAGGGGAAATTCGGGAAGGGAAAGAAGACCGGAAAGGAAATAATGGTCGAATACTTCCATGCGAATACGCACAAGGGAGCGCACATCGGCCATATCAGGAACATTTCGCTGGGCGAAGCGGTGGCGAGGCTGCTGGAGTTTTCAGGCAACAAAATCATACGCGCGAATTATCAGGGCGATATCGGCCCGCATGTGGCAAAATGCCTTTGGGGCTTCATAAACCTGTATCACGAAAAGGCGCCTGATGAAAACCGGGGCGTCTGGCTCGGCAAGGTTTATGCAGAGGCATCGAACAGGATAAAGGATAATCCGGAGCTGGAAGCCCAAGCAAAGGAGATAAACCTAAAACTTTATGCTGGCGACAAGCGGATAAAAGAGATCTGGAAGAAAACAAGACAGTGGTGCCTTGACGATTTTGAAAAATTCTACAAGGAGTTCGGGGTAAAATTTGACGAGCTTTATTTCGAGAGCCAGACAGAAGGGATTGGAAAGGAGATTTCGTTGGACCTGCTGAAAAGAGGAATCGCGAAAAAAGACCAGGGCGCGGTGATAATGGATCTGAAAGACGAGGATTTGGGAGTGGCGGTTCTGCTTACAACAGAAGGCTATTCGGTGTATCACGCAAAGGACCTGGGCCTTGCGAAACTTAAATTCGACAAATACAAGAATCTCGACAGGAGCATCCACGTTGTCGGGAAAGAGCAGGAGCTTTACTTCAAGCAGCTATTCAGGATATTCGAGAAGGCCGGCATGAAAAAAGCAGCCGAAATTTCTTATCATCTGATATACGAGCTTGTCATGCTCCCGGAAGGAAAGATGTCCTCCCGCGAAGGCACCATGGTCCTTTACGAGGATTTGAAGGAGAAATTGCTGGAAATCGTGAACCACGAGGTAAGGAAAAGGCATGCCGGCTGGGATGACAAAAAAACCGGAGAGATCGCCCGGAAGATCGCGTTTGCAGCGCTGAAATTCTCCATGGTCCGAAGGGAGCACAACCGGACCATCGTCTTCGACTGGGACCAGGCGCTCAGCCTGGAAGGGGATTCCGGCCCGTATCTGCAATATGCGTATGTGCGCACGCTCGGCATTCTGAAGAAGGCGACGTTCAAGCCAAAGATAGGCAGCAGCTATGCCTATACAGAAGACGAGAAGAAGCTGATAAAGAGGATGTATGCGCTGCCCGGGGCTGCCGGCGCTGCGGCAGACTCGCTTTCGCCGCACGTGCTCTGCGATTACCTGCTTGACCTTGCGACCGAGCTGAACCGGTTTTACACCACGTCGCGGGTTCTTAATGCGGAAAAGGAGGAGGAAAGGGAAACGCGGCTTGCAATCGTCGCGGCAACGAATCTCGTTATAGGAAGCGCCCTTAGCCTGCTCGGGATAGAAGCGCCCGAAGCGATGTAGCTAGCCCTTTATCCATTTCATCGTTTTTTCGAAATCGCGCGTTATGCCGAATTTTTCGAAGTAGTGCAGGATGTTCCTTATATCCCTCTCAAGGAACTTTTCGGCGTTCGGGTGCGCAAGCACGACCCCCTGCCCGAAATCTATGAGATACGGAACAGGGCCGAGCATGACATTGTACTCGCTTATGTCCGCATGGACAAGGCCGGCCCGGTACATCTTCCTGATGTCTTCAAGGATGGAATCAAGGTCGCTCTCGCCTCGCGGGCCCAGCATATTCATGGTCGCATACGGCATGCCTTCCTCTCCGAGAAATTCCATCACGACTATGTCATCGCTCAGGTAAAATGGCCTGGGCGCATGCACGCCTGCCCTTTCGCATATCTGCAGATTCTTGAACTCCTTCCTTGCGAAAAGCTTCACGATTTCGCGTTCGTTCCGCTTTATCATCCCGAACCTCGGGTCGCCTTCAAGGTACGACATCTTTTTCTCGAAGCCGGCGGTGGTTATTTTGTATATCTTTACCGCGACGAAAGTGCCATCGGGCGTTGTCGCCCTGAAAACGTTCGCCTCCTTGCCGGTCGAAATGGGATAATCCATGCCTCCCAATATGCCCTTTTTTATCATCGATGAAAGAAGCAGCATTATCCGCCTGTCGAAAACATAGCTCTCCAGCTTCGTCCTTTCCTTAAGCTGGTAATCTTCCTTTGAGGGGGCCTTTCGCTTCGAAACCCTTCTTGCCATATCTAACGTTCGGTCTTTTGGTTTTTATATGTAGCCCTTCTCTTTCAGTATCCTTGCCTGGAGCGGGTAATATCTCCATATTATGTCTCCCTTGCTGTCCCCCTCTATCTCCCACGGCTTCACTATCACGGCGTCGCCGTCCTTGACCCACATCTTGTTCCTGAGCCTGCCCGGAATGCGGCATATCCGTTCTTTTCCATCCTTGCATGTCACTCTCATCCTGCTTCCGCCGACAAGCGCGATGACGATGCCAAGCACTTCGCCCTCATAGGGCAGCCTTATCCTCGGCTCTTCTCCCGGCAGTGGCGCACCGCGGCCACCCTGCGGACGGCCGCCCCTGCTTCCCCCGTATCCCCCCCTTCCGTGCCCTCTTCTATAAACCAATATATCACCATTCGTTAATCCTTGATGGTGCCCTTCGCACCGCAGCTTTCACATATGAGCATTCTTATCCCGCGCCCGGCGTCCTGTATATGCGTATCTGGGCGCTTGCACTCCTTGCATATCACATAACTATTGACGAACTCCTCCAGCTTTTTGTTAAGTATGTCGCCGCTCATCTTCCTCTGCAGGATGAGCCTCTCTCCCTGCATCTCGGCAGGAACCGCGAGCTCCTTCGTAAGATATTTTATTATAAGCTGGGGCTCCCTCCGCACCTTGTCGCAGACCGCCTTGAAGTTTTTGA
>JACCLJ010000064.1 GCA_013425425.1 Microcaldota archaeon | reverse complement strand
AGATCGCGCAGTCGATGTCGTGGTTCACAGAGAACTCGAACCTAGAGAACATGTCGCCAAGACTGCAGTATCTCGCGGACAAATGCACATCAAACAGCGAGATAAACGCACCCTGCATACCCATCGCAGTCAAGGCGGAAGAAGGCTGGGACTACAAAATAGACGAGGGCGACAGGATGCTTTCGCTGGATGACTTCGCGCTCAACAAAGGCGGCGACTGCGAGGACTGGTCGCTGTATTTCAAGGCGGCATACAATTACCTGAAGCAGGAAGACCGGCCAGAACGGGATATCGTCTCGGCGGTTCCGGGGATGGGCAATTTCAGGATATACGGGGACCACTATTATGCCGATGCGCGGGGAAGGGATATCGGGACGACAAGGGATTACGCCTATGTCATATGCTATGATTCCCACTGCATAATCGCGGTAAGCGGCCAGGAGATAAAAAACAGCAGCGATGTTTACAAACTCAGAGGGGCGCCGGCGGTCGAGCCGCAGAACGGCCAGTACATGTTCACCATAGGCAATCTGCTCGCCCCGGATATCTGCTCGGAAGAAGAATGCAGCTACTATGACATCTGGATGATAATAACGGACAACGACATCTACGATTTCCATTACAACTGGCAGTGGGTGAGCTACAGGGATTATTACGATGCCGCATCCTATTACAAAAACAAGATAGACGCAATGGAATCGCTGATAGAAGAGGAAGCGGGCTAGGTGTTAATCCTATGGAATTCTACGAAGTTTTGAAAAAAAGGCATTCGGTGCGCGTATTCCAGGACAAGGAAATAGAAAAGGAAAAGATGGAGCGGATAACCAGCGCATTTTTCCTGGCGCCTTCAGCCGGAAATCTCCAGGCTTACAAGGTGTATACTATCCGGTCGAAGGAAATGAAAGAGGAGCTGGTAATCGCAGCGCTGGACCAGTCCTTTTTAGCCGATGCTCCGGTTGTTCTTGTTTTCTGCGCTGACCAGCAGCGTTCCGCGATGAAATACAGCGAGCGCGGGGCCGACCTATATTCGATTCAGGACGCAACCATAGCCGCGGCATATGCGCAGCTTGCAGCCGCGGCAGAAGGGCTCAGTTCCGTATGGGTGGGTGCATTCGACCCGCTCGAAGTCTCGAGAATTGTGGACGCCGAACCGTACACCGTTCCCGTTGCGATAATACCCATCGGTTATCCCGCGGAAATGCCGCAACCAAGGGAACGAAGGCGCATCGAAGATATCGTCAAGAGCATCGATTAGCCAATCCCTAAATCATCTGAAGAAGAATCGTAAAAGGCAGGAGATACTTCGTTATCGCATAGAAAATCCTTCCTGGCGTTGGTGAGAAAACCGAGGAGAAGGCAGCCGCCGCGCCCTTCCATTTCCAGGCCAGCAGGAGCACCAGCACCGCCATGGCGACCGGCATAAGCCTATCGACAAAGACGGAGTTTAGGTAGTCGAGGAACGGCATCCCGCCAAACTGCAGGCCAACAGGGCTGTAGCTGAGCAATGATGGAATGAAAAGCAGGGCGGTTGCTGCGACCACCACAAGAACCGTTTTCGGCCTGCTCCAGCCAACACCCTCAACGCCGCTGACCAGAACCTCCAGGAGGGAAATCGCGGAAGTCATCGCGGCAAAGAAGAGAAGCAGGAAGAAAACCGGCAGAAGGACATTCCCGAGCGGTACGAGTTCGAGGGCCCGCGGCAGGGTTTCAAAAACGAGCGTCGGCCCGGTGGCGGGCGAAAGCGCGAACGTAAACGTTATGGCAAATACGATAAAGGCGCTTATCAGCGAAAACGAGGTATCCAGTACGGCAACGGCTGCAACCGAGCCGAGAATACCGCTCTTCCTTCTGAGGTAGCTGCCGTAAGTGAACAGTATCCCCATGCCGACCGAAAGCGAGAAAAGCGCCTGCGCGAAGGCGGCTATGAGCAATTGCGGGTTTGCTATGCCGCCCAAATCGACGGCGGTTATGAATGCGATTGATTCGGAGGCACCATCCAGCCCGGCGGTATTCGCAAGAAGGAAAATCAGTGAGAGGAACAGCAGTGGCATGAGATAAAGATTCAGCTTCTCAATGCCTTTCCGCACCCCCAGAGCGGACACGATGCTCACCATGGCAAGCGCGGCGAATGAGAAGGCAGGCAATACCCAGCCGCCAGCCGCATCCGAAAACGCAGGGGGATTTCCGAAAAGGGAGAACACGAAATAAAACAGCACCCACCCGGTTATGACCATGTAATAGGAAAAAATAATCCAGCAGAGGGCGAACGGCAGGATGGAAAAAAGCCAGAATTTTCCCACCAGTTTCCTGAATCCTTTGAAAAACGGCGGTCCCCCCTCCGCCCCGGCGGTTATCTCTATCACCATGCCCGGGATGACGAAAAGCAGTATGAAAAAAAGATACGCCAGTATGAAGGTGCCGCCGCCGTAAATGCCCGCCATATACGGAAAACGCCAGACATTGCCGAGCCCTATGGCTGAGCCGGTGGAGGCTAAAATAAACATTAGGCGGGAAGACCAGTGCTCAGCTTGCATGCAACGGTTTTACCTTTTTTTCTTCCCCTTCTTCTTTGCAGGCTTTTTCTTTCCGGCAGATTTTGCCTTCTTTTGCGAAGCCAGCGCATCAACGGCGTCAACAAGCTCCTCAAGTTCTATCGCCATAAGGTCCAGCTGCGGCGCAATCGCTTCGAGCGAAATGAGCAGCCTGTCGAGCCAGCTCGCGATAAGCTTCGTATCCGCGAATTCGCCCCGCCTGTTCATATCGGCCCTTATCATCCTGATTTCATCCTTGAACTCAACTATGGTCTTTACCACTCGATCACCGTTCTACCATCATCTTTAGTTTTTAAATATCTTAGCTGGCATTCTTACCCATGGCAGTGTTCGAAGAGACCCGTGCGCCCGCAGTTGCAGGGGCATTTTATCCAGAAGATGAGCGGGAGCTCAGGGAAATGATAGCGGGATTCCTGGACAAGGCGGAAGACGTAAAAATCGGAGGAAAACTTCGCGGCCTTGTCGTTCCGCACGCCGGCTACATCTATTCCGGCCCAGTTGCCGCCTACGGCTACAAACTCCTCATGAAACAGAAAGCGCAGCCAGACAAGGTCCTGCTTGCCGGACCATCGCATTATGCGATGTTCCTGGGAGTTGCGGAGGGAGGTTCGACCATCTGGAAAACGCCTCTCGGTCCGGTCAATGCGGCAAGCCTCGCCTCAAAAATAGCGGACCGTTCCCTTGTCAACATCCATGCTCAAGCCCACAAGCCCGAGCATTCTCTGGAAGTCCAGCTTCCTTTCCTCCAGACCGTTCTGAAGGGAGCGTTCACCATCTATCCCCTCCTGACCGGCGAAGTCAATCCGGCTGTTCTTGCAAACGCGCTCGAACCCCTTATAGACGACGAAACTATTTTCATCGCAAGCTCTGACCTCAGCCACTACTATCCTTACGAGCGGGCGAAGAAGCTCGATGCGCTCGCCAACGAAGCAGTGCCAAATCTTGATTTCAAAAAAATGGAATACGTCGAAGCGTGCGGCAAAACCGGCATTCTCACGCTGATGCACATCGCAAAATCCCGGGGCTGGAAGGGAAAGCTCCTGGATTACCGGAATTCCGGGGATACTGCCGGGCCGAAGGATAACGTCGTGGGCTACGGCTGCTACGCGTTTTACAAATAATCAGGCTGTTGATCCTATGGAACTGACCGGAGTCGAGAAAAAATTCCTGCTTTCGCTTGCGCGAAAATCAATAATGCACTATCTTTCGACCGGGAGCATGCTCCGTCTCTCCCCTGCGGATGTTCCGTCAAAAAAACTCGTTGAGAATGGAGCCTGCTTCGTGACTTTGAAAATGGGGACCGAGCTCCGCGGCTGCATAGGCACGCTGGAAGCGCACCGTCCCCTCTTCATGGACGCCATAGAGAATGCGGCCGCATCCGCATTCGGCGACCCGCGCTTCTACCCCCTCTCAATGCAGGAATCCAGCAAGGTCAAGATAAGCATCTCCGTGCTCACCGAGCCGAAAGAGCTTCCGGTCAGCGGCCCAGAAGACCTTCTCAAGAAGCTCGTGCCTCACAAGCACGGCCTGATAATCCAGCAGGGCGTCGCACGCGCAACATTCCTGCCAGTCGTATGGGAAGAGCTTCCGGAAAAAGAACGGTTCCTGCAGCATCTGAGCATGAAAGCCGGCCTTAGCCCTGAAGGCTGGAAATCCCCGAGAACGAAATTTTTCATTTACGAAGCTATCGAGTTTTCAGAATAGCTGCTATTTCCAGGCACTCTTCCTTGCTTAGCGTTCTTACCCGTCTTTTTGCATAATCGCCAAGCGCGCCAATCCTCTCTTTGCCGAACTTTTTGGAATGCAGCAGCGCATTCGCGACCGTTTTGTTCCTGTGCTGGAAAAGCGCCCTTATCACGTCCTCTTCGAATTCCGCAAGCTTCCGCCCAGTCGGCTTAAGCAGAATCATCGCGGAATCCACCTTCGGCTGCGGATAAAACAGGTGCCTCGGCACCTTCTGCACGAGCTTGACGTCGAAAGCCAGCTGGGAGGTCACGCTCAGACGCCCGTAGTTGCTTTCATTCGGCTTCGCAACCATTCTTTCCGCAAACTCCTTCTGCACAATCAATACCGCGCGCTCGAATTTGAATTCGGCCAGCCTGAATATTATAGCCGAAGATATGTAGTATGGGATATTTCCTATTGCAACATCGAATTCAGGAAGTTCCTCTTCAAGGAAATCGCCCTCAACAACAACCACCCGTTTCTCATCGCCAAACCGCCCGCGCAGCGCATCTGCGAGTTCCCTGTCTTTCTCCACCGCATACAATATTTCCGGCTTGGCAACGGCTATCTCGGCAGTAAGCCTGCCGTCGCCTGCCCCTATCTCTACCACTCTTTTGCCATGTACGCCAGCCAGCCGCACCTCTTTTATCAGGATGTTCCTGTCTTTCAGGAAGTTCTGGCCGAGCCGTTTCTTCGGTTTCAATTTTTCTCTCCCCGTTTCCCTTCATGGATGAGGATGCCATCTATTATGCCGTATGCATAATTCGCGCATCCGAATGCGCTGAAGTAATCCTCCTTTTTGAAATAGTGCTTCGCGTCAGAAAGATAGTTTTTCGCCCATTCGTAAGGCTCCGCATACTCCTCAGGAAGGCCGTAATCCTCGAATTCCTCTATGACCGCCTCGAGTTTTTTTATGTCTTTCAGCGTTCTTTCCTTCTCATCCATGCCGCTCACGCAATTTTTAAAACTAAACTGCTTAATAAATCTCCCTCATTGGGCTCATAGCTCAGTATCCGCCGATTCATTCAGCGGATGGGCAACAGTAGAGCGCTCGCCTTGCAGAGCCTTTTGACTTAGGCCTTTATACGGGCAAAACCCTCGGGAAAAGCCCTGAGGCAAACTACGTCAATTGGTTCGGGAACGCGAGAGGCCAGGGGTGCGAATCCCCTTGAGTCCATTTTATCTGATCCTTTTTTCGAAAAGATGAAGCATGTTGCCTGCGCCGTCTCTCCACGGGTTTAATTTTACTTCGCCATATCTTTTGCGGTATCTTATCGGGACTTCGCCGCATCTGAAGCCGGCGCGGAACGCCTCTATCTTTATCTCCTGCGAAAATGCCATGCCGTCGCTCCTGATGTTCCCGCGTATTTTTTTCCAGACCTCTTTTCTGAGCAACCACATGCCCGACTGCGAGTCGTTGAAGGGTATCCCGAAAAGCGCCTTTGCGGCAATGCTGAGGATGCTATTCCCGAGCTTGTTCCTCGCGCTCATAGCTTCCTTTTCCATCGTCCTGAATCTGTCGGTGCTGAGAAATTCGAACCCATTCTCTTTCATCTGCGCAAGCAGCAGCGGCAGGTCCTCCACGGGATACGTATGGTCCGCATCACTGGAGACCAAAACCTCGCCTTCCGCGGCGTCGAAGCCGGTCCTTAACGCCAGACCATAGCCACGTCTTGGTTCGACGATAACCCGCGCCCCGGCTTTACCTGCCACCTCAGCCGTCCTGTCCCTCGAATTTCCATCCACGACAATAATCTCCGTTTCGTATCCCATTTCCTTCAATTTCTGTTTCGGGATGGCCGAGACGGTTTTTCCTATTCCTTCCTCTTCGTTTATGGCAGGAATGATTACCGATAAGACAGAGCCCATCAGCCCGCCCCCAAACCGCGTATCCTGTACAATGCAGCATACGTGATATTCCCCTCCTTATGCTCCCATACCTTCTCAAGGTACGGGTCAAGGTTCGGATTCCAGGGATGTTCGAATGACTGGTAGTTTTCCGGGGAAACAAACAACAAATCGTATTTTCTTACATCCTCGCTTCTCATCGCAGGGTCCACCCAGAAATTCATTGCCTGGTATGATACGCCATTCGAGCCAAGGTAGTTCCTGCTTTCCGCGTCGTCATAAGTGAGCATCGGATCATATATGTTTACAAGCTGCCCCTCCTGATTGAACTGGTACTCGGAATTTATCCAATAGGCATCCCAGTAAAGGTAGGAAATGCCGTATTTGTCGATAAGCTCGAGCTTTTTCTGCACATCATCCCCGTAAAGAATCACCGCAGCATCCTCATCCCGCTGCGGCATGTCGGTATACGGGTCGTTCTGCTGGGCCCACCGGTTCGTCACAAGCTTTCTCCCTGTCAGCGAATTTATGGCGAAAGAGAGCTCTTTCGTTGATAGAAATACGTCATTTACACCGGTGTTCGCGAGTATGTAGCTCTGCAGGGACTTGTATGCAGCAGGCATTTCCTGTGTTTTTCCAACCCCCATCCACTGGTCGGTCGCCAGGTACTCACTGAATTTCATGTATCCGTAGAACATGAATATGAAAACGAAAATAGCGATTATTCCAACCCTGACCCTCTCATCGGAAATCATCCTGCAGTTCGTCAGGAACATGTGAAGTCCGTATGCGGCAATAAGAAACGCAGCCTTGATTAATGTGAAACTGCTCATGTACGCAGGGATGAAATTCATGCCTAACAATGGTTCTGTCAAAAGATAGGAAAAAGTAACGAGCGCAGAACCGATGAAAAATATAACCAGGAATTTCTCTGTAAATCCGAACCCCCCCCGCTCTTTCATCAGCCTGTAGACGCCGAACAGGAAAAGCACCGTGATCCCTATCTGCGGAATCCCGAAATTCAGAAGCGAACTTACCGAGTTGGCTATGAACTGCATCTGCACTTCCCGGTTCCCCATATCCGCGACATCCATATGCGTCCTGTCATACGGCATGTGCAGGTTCCATTCGAAAATAGGCCGGTACCAGTACAGCATGAGGAAGGCCGCCGCAAGGACGGCGAATACCGCCATGTTTTTTCCAAGCTCCCTGATCTTTTCATTCTGCCTTTCTCTCAAAACGGAGTAAATCTCATACAGGAAAAACAAGCCAATGATGAAAGTCGCGCCTATGAAGAACATCATATGCGTCAACGGAAGCAGGCCGTAGAAAATCCCAAGAACGGCGAAATACTGGATTTTTTTGTCTTCGAATGTCTTGTATAGGGCGAAGATGAAAAGCGGGACGATTATCGCATCCGTGAAGCCCGTGTATTTCAGGATCGGGTGCTGCATTATCGAAGTTGCGAGTATCGTTGCAAACAGCGCGGTTCTTTCGTCCTTGAACATCGCATTCAGCGCAATGAACCAGAAAACCACAGAAAAAAGGTAGATGATCACAGAGAAGCCGAACATGCATCCCGGCAGGCTGCTTCCAGTAATCGCGCAATATGCGCTTCCGATCAGGGGGTAGGCTGGCTGGTACCCCGGCACGCCCCCGACGATTGACGAGCTGTCAAGCGGGTTTCCGCCCTCCATGATGTTGTAAAAGCAGCCCATCTGGTAATAGTAGTCGCCTCCGTACATCGGCGACGGCAGTGAAACGAACCCCGAAACCGCGTTTGCAAGGATGAACGAGAATACCACTGCATATGCCAGGAGCAGCACTCTCCAGACGGTGAAAAATCTGCCGATTTCGAATTTCATACGATTTTTCTTTTCTTAGCCATATTTTAAATTTGTTAGTGCTCTAATCTACTCGCTTGTCTTTTGAGGGTGTGAAACCATGAAAGTTGCAATAAGCGGATTCGGAAGAATAGGAAAAATGTTCCTCAGGGCCGCAGTATCCCACGGGGCCATCGGAAGGGATTTCGATATCGTAGCGATAAACACGAGAAGCGCAGTCGATCTGCACGCCCACCTTTTCAAATACGATTCGGTTTACGGGCGGTTCAACGGCACCGTGGAGGCGAAGCCGGATGCGCTCATAGTCAACGGCCACCATATAAAATGGGTGCGCGAAGTCGATCCGCTGAAGCTTCCATGGAAGGAGCTGGAAGTGGATGTCGTGCTGGAAAGCACGGGGGAATTCCGCTCGAGGGAAGATGCGGAGAAGCACATAAAAGCGGGCGCGAAGCGGGTGCTCATTTCCGCGCCGGGAAAAGGTGTCGATGCGACCATCGTCCCAGGGGTAAACGACCACATAATCACAAAGGAGATGACGCTCTTTTCGCTCGCATCCTGCACGACCAACTGCCTCGCCCCGGTGCTCAAGGTAGTCAATGAGAAGTTCGGCATCGAGAGCGGTTTCCTCAGCACTATTCACGCATACACGAACGACCAGCGCCTGCTTGACGGAAGCCATGAAGACTGGAGGCGGGCGAGGGCGGGCGCGTTGAACATAATACCCACCACCACGGGCGCGGCAAAGGCGATAGGTGAAGTCATACCGGCGCTCCATGGGAAGATGGACGGCATCGCATTCCGCGTTCCGGTCCCGTGCGGCTCGATAAACGATATGGCGCTTCTTTTGAAAACGGATGCAACGGCCGACGATATAAACAGCAACCTGAAGCGGGCTTCGAACGAGGAGCTGAAGGGCATTCTCGCATACAGCGAAGAAGCCCTTGTTTCCACGGATATAATCGGGAGGCCGGAATCCTCAATAGTGGATGGCGCTCTTACGAAAGCCAAGGGAAAACTGGTGAAAATCTCGGCATGGTACGACAACGAGTTCGGCTACTCAAACCGGCTCGTGGATTTCATCAAAAAACTGAAAAAAACCTAGAATTAAGATACGCCCTTGATCTTGCATATCTGGACCTTTGCCAGAAGCACGAATCCGAATATCACGAGGAACAGCGGCCATGCCCTGGCGAACTCCAGAGAAGCGATAAGGTCATAATTTATCGGCAGGGCGAGCAATCCGAACGCTATGAGGAGGTATCCCGGCAGGCGCGCGCCTCTATCCGTGCACGAACCGCCGCATATGCAGCCTGCTTTCTCGATTTTCTTGCCCTTTGCTGTCTTCTTTTTCTTTGCCATCAAGATCACCTTTAGGATTTACTATAAAGTCGGAAATCTTTAAGAATGTTGGCGAGGCTGAGCCCGAAATCGTGTGGAAAATCACATCCCAAGCCCGCCGAACAGGAAGTAAATAAGCGTCGGTATGAACAGCAGCGAGAATGCTATGAAAAAGAGGGTGTGCGCGAGGTCCAGGAAGTTGTGCACCACGAATACGGTCATGGACTGCTGCTTGTCCATCCTGCCGATGAACCGCTTCAGGTATCCCATCAATATGAGCAGCGGAACCGCTATTATCACTATCGCGAAAAGCGGCATGAACTGCTGGTACCTCAGGAATTCGATGACGTCAAAGAGCCCGCCCATCAGGTAGAGGAATACCAGCGTGCATATGCCCACCAGCATGATGATGATGTCCAGCACCCTTCCCATCTCCGGATAAAACCCCGTCGTGTATTCCTCATCTATGATCTTTACCGAACGGGGCAGCTCCCAGATTATGAAGCCCAATATGAAAATTATCGTTGCGAGACTGAATGTCGAAGATTCGAAAATCTGGAAAAGCGCTTCGCTTATGGCCATATCATTTCCCTCCTTTCTTAAGCTTCTTAATCGTTTCCAGCAGCTCCTCGGTTTCGATTCGCGTCCTGTAGGCGGCCATTATCCTCTTCATATCAAATCCGTTCTCCCTCACTATCCTCTCGAGTTCCTTCCCGGTCATCTTCCCGAGTTTTCCCCCGGCGATCACATCCGTTATCTCCCTGCCGCCCGCGATTCCCCTTATTATATCCGGTATCGCGGCCTTTGCGAATCTGCCTTTCTTGTATTCTGAAAAAAGCCCCGTCAGCGAGGCATCGGCATCCTTCAGTTCGACGCCCTCCCGTCTGAGCGAAACGAGCGTGTTTTCGAGAGTCGTTGCCGCAAGCACCGGGTCGATGCCATCCGCCACAAGCTTTTCGAACAGCTTCAGGTGCCTTGAGCGCAGCATTGTTTCGGCCATCTCCCTGTTTAGCATTTTCATGAGAGACGCCTTTTTGTCCTCATATGACCCGGCCATGCCCTTCTCCGTTTCAGCCATAAGTTCCTTGTTGACAGGCACTGGAGGAACATCCGTTTCCGGATACATCCTCGCCCTCCCAGGAAGCGGCCTCATGTACGTTGTGGTTCCATCCGGATTCGCCCTTCTCGTCTCCTCCGGAACGCGATTCATATCTGCCCTTTCAATAACCTTTGCAAGCGCCGCGCCGGCGACCGCTTTCGGCGCGGCAACCAAGACAAAAGCGTCATTCCCGCCGACGCCAAGCCCTGCGCGTACCGCGGAAATCTCCTTTTCGCTGAATTTGTATTTGGAAATATCTTCGTCGCTGTGTATTATGCCCTTCACGCCTGCCTGCTTCGCATAATCGCTCAGCTCCGTCCCATACCTTTTCCCGGGCTGGATTTCCATTCCCAGCATGCCGGAGTGGCCCGGAAGCTTTATCCCGAGAACAACGCCGCCGCTTTCCATCTCTTTTTTTAGCAGCGGCGAAGCGGTCGCGGCAAAGACGCCGCTAAAATCTACCGGCTTTGCTGTGATTCCGTAAGCCTTTCTTTTTTCAAGTTCCCTGATGATCACAATAAGTTTTTCCTGTCTTCTTACCTCGTTTTCAACAAAAACCGGAAGCAGCTTGAGCTCCTGCGCGCCCTTTATCTCGACACGCGCACCACCCTCTATGGAAACATTTATGTCCTGCCTGATAGTCCCTATCCCTCTCGCAACCTTCCCCGTAGCCCTCATGATGAGCCCTATCTTCTCGGCAACTTCCTTCAGATGCTCCGGATTTTGTATATCCGGCGTCGTGGTTATCTCAACAAGCGGTATTCCGAGCCGGTCAAGCCTGTAGATCGTCTTGCCGTTCTTCGTTTCAACAATGCCGGCGCTTTCCTCTTCGAGAGCGACAAGCGGCACGCTTATGCTTCCCTTGCTGGTTTCAATGCAGCCGTTGAATCCGACTATGGCCGTCCTCTGGAAGCCGGCGGTGTTGCTGCCGTCTATCACCATCTTCCTCATGATATGGACTTCATCGGCGACCTTTGCGTTTAGATGCAGCGCTATCTCTATCGCTATTTTCAGTGCTTCGCGGTTTAGCGGGAATGGAGGCTCCTCATCTAATTCGACAAGGCAGTTTGATTGGGCGAATGCCTGGTATTCAAACAGCCGGGATTTTTCAAATTCGGCCATGGACGCCCTGTCAATCTCGCCAAGCTCGCTGAAAACTGGATGAAGGCGCCTGTCCGCCACGACCGCGGGCTCTTTCCCTTCGGCCAATTCCGACGGGCAGTTGCAGAAAAGCTTGTGCGTATCCAGCCTCTGATGGATTTCCAGGCCGATTTTCATCAGTATTCCTCCATCATAGGCGAGCGGCCGCTTATCTCACCGGCAAGATTCGTCATCATGAGCTCTTTCGCCTTCTTTGCATCCTTTGTCTGGCCAAGAACCCAGCAAAGCTTCGCATATGCGGTTTCAGGCAGCCAGTCCGCCCCGTCGCCTATTACGCCAGCTTCCATAAGCAGCCTGCCGGTCGTGTATACCCTCATGCACAGTCTCCCGCTTATCGTCTGGGAGCTCATGACTACGGGAATGCCGGAATCAACAAGCCCCTTTATGGCTGGAAGAACGGAGTGCACGCGCTTATCGTTGAACGGATTGCTCGGTGCGTGGCCCAGGCCGGTCCCTACAAGGACTACGCCGTCATAACCACTGAGCGATTCTATGAGCTTTGTCTTTATGTTCGGGTGAACGTAAACCATGGCGACATTGTCGTTGATTTTCGTTTTTGCCTGAAGGCTCCCGGCCGGCGAGCGTTTTTTATATTCGGTCAGCGCCTCGAATCTTCCATGCATCCAGTCGACCACCGCTATCGGCGGGGAATTTATCGAGCGGAACGCATCCCTCCGCGAACTATGCATCTTCCTTACTCTCGTCCCGCGGTGGAGATGGCAGAAATCATCATTTATGCCCGCATGCATGCAAACGCCGACTTCGCCGATATCCTTCTTCGCGCAGTAAACTGCGTTCAGCATGTTCATCTCGTTCTCGCTGGAAGGCCGGTCCGAGCTTCTCTGCGCGCCTACAAGCACGACCGGGATTGGAAGGTTCTGGAGCATGAAGCTTAATGCGGCCGCGGTATATCCCATCGTATCCGTCCCGTGCATCACGACTGCGCCTTCCACCCCATCCTTTATTTCATCGGCAACGGCATCCGCGACAATCTTCCAGTGCTCGGCGTTCATGTCCTCCGAGAAAAGCGAAAATAGCGATTTCGAGCGTATGCCCGCTATTTTTCCGATGTCCGGAAACGTCATCCGGAGCTCTTCCGGCGTTATCGCGGGATAGACTGCGCCTGTCCTATATTCTATCTTCGATGCTATCGTTCCCCCGCACCCAAGGATTGCGACTTCGCCATCCGTTTTCTCCTGCTTTGGAGGCGCTTTCCTCGCTTTCATCTTTTCAATCAGCTTGATTTTGGAGTCCCCGAATCCGATTCCGATATTGTAGCCGTTGTCCAGCTTTATCACAAGCACGTCCTGCTCACCCTCAACCCTGGGCATGAGCAGCCCCTCGAATTCGCCCTTTACGCTGCTTACGGCTATCCTGTCGCCTACGGAAATATCGCTCTTCCTGAAAAATTCCTCTATTTTTTTGGAGTACATACTGCCCCCTCTCTTTCTACTCATTTATGTCTGAAAAACCCCTGGTTTTTCAACAGTTGGAACCTAAGGTTCCAACATCTTGTATATCTTCACAGCGCCATTGTCGAAAACTTTGGTGAATCCGGGAATCTCTCCTACAAAAATTCCCCTGTAAAGGTTTGAGTGGTAGAACGCGCCCTTCGCATCCTCATAGCCGCCGACAATCACGCCATTTTCAAGCCAGAGCGGGTCATTCGTGTAGAACGTAGTAAACGCATAAACGTCGCCGAGATGCATCGTCCCGCTCATTTCGAAAGGCATTGCAAGTATTGCCTTGTTCAGCTTCAGGTCTCCGCTCGGGTACGTCTCATTCAGGTAGTACGTCCCGGTGCCTTTGCGGCCGTCTGCAAGCGTTATCTCGCCAACGCAGTAAACCGGCTCCGGCCTAACGTAATTCTCGCAGTAATACTTGGCATTTGCATCGGTTATCACGCCGGTGCAGACATCCGGGTAGTAAAGGCTGTACGTTCCCCCACTGCCCATTGCGCCGACATAAATCTTATACGCAATCACGCCCGTCCTGTTCTGGTTCGCAGAAATGGTGCACGCCCTGCCGGTCGGGTCCTTTGGAACGTAGATTATCTCCCAGAGGTGCTCGGCTTCGCATACCGATTGCCCGGGCGAATAAGTGACGTTCGTCCTGTTCATGTAGGCGCAGGAAAGGTAGTTCAATGCGCCGTACTTCCCGCCAAGCTGGTTTCCGCTCGAAATAAGCTCGACATCGAAAAGCGCGTATTTCGAATCGTGGCCTTTCATGAATTCAATAAGCTCTTCAGGCGTCCCATGGAGATAGGCATAAGCGGTATTCCCTATCATCGTCTGCGATGCATGCTCGTTCCTGAGCACCGTATTCTTCTGGCCGAAATAGTTTATCCAGTGCCCGTAATCCCACCACGATATCGTTCTGGAATCGTGTTCAGTTTCATACCTTATCCATTCCATGGACTCCATCCAGTAATTCGTTATCCTGTTGCATCTCAGAAGGGCAGCCTGGTACTCACTGGCTGCGCTTGCAGGCGGGCTTGAATAATAAGTATAATTGGAAAGGATGGAAAGCATGCACAGTTTCTCATCATACTGGTAATTCGTTCCGATGCCTGCATATCCCATTGGGTCCGCAGCCGCAGCGCATACCGTTGCATC
>JACCLJ010000045.1 GCA_013425425.1 Microcaldota archaeon | reverse complement strand
GTGTTAGGTGTGTTACATGGTGCGCTTCTCATTCGGTGCCCCGGTATCGGACGACAATTTCTTCAACCGCGAGGGTGAGCTCTCCCATCTGGAAAAACGGCTTTTCGCGATCAAGTCCGGTTCAAGGAACGACATCGCGATGATCGGTCCGAGAAGGGTAGGCAAGTCGTCGCTTGCCCTGCAGATGGCGGCCCATGCCAGGGCAAAAGGTTTCAAGACCGTCTTCCTGGACTGCGAGGGGCTGGATTTCGAGAGTTTCATCAAGGAGTATGGCAATGCCCTGCTGTCCGCAGAGCTCGAGGGCCGCCCGGACATGAAAATACGCGAAGCGCTTCGGGGCGGCACCATGGCGACGATAGCGGCGCTTTCCGAGATCCTGGGTAGGGTGAGCGCCTTGGAACTGTCCTCTGCATTCGCCGATTTCCTGAAGCTGCGGATCGAGTTCGAGCGGGAGCGGATGACCGGCAAAACGCCGCGATCGCTGCGGGAACTGCTCGAGGCGACGCTCTCGCTCCCGGCAAAAAGCAGCTCGAAATACGTCGTCGTGTTTGACGAGTTCCAGGAAACCGCCACCTATGGGCTGGAAAAACGGTTCCACGCGATTTTCAGGAGGGCGACGCAGTTCCAGAAGAACGTCGTATACGTCTATGCCGGCAGTTCCGTGGGCATGATGGAAGATGTGTTCGGCAATAAGCGCAACCCGCTCGCGGGCAATGCCGACATACTCGGGGTCGTGCCGTTCAGCGAAGAGACATCCAAGCGTTTCCTGAAAGCCGGCTTCGGTTCCTATGGCAAGAGTGCGGATAAAGAGGCGCTGCAGGTCCTGTGGGAAGGGACGAACGGATTCCCGGCGTATCTGAACTGGGCCGGGTTGCGTTGCGCTGATTTCCCAGGCAAGAACGTCTCGAAAGATGAGGCTGCCCGCGTGATAGGCGAGATGATATCCCCGCTCAGCCCGGTCTACCAGTCCGTGGAAAAGCAGCTCGGGCGCCTCGGCCGTTTCAGCCGCATGATCCTCAGGTCGATGGCGCAAGGCAATACGACCGCCATTGCCATAGCCGCCAATGTGCCGAAGACGAATGTGTATGTCTATCTGGAGCGCCTCAGGAAATACGGCCTCATCACGAAAGGCGAAGATGGCTACGGGATAATCGACCCCGTCATACGGCGCATGGTTCTGAATTACTAACACTAGTGTTATATAACACAGGTGTTAGTAGTGTTAGCCGCTCCCGTTGACCATGTCCGACCTACGTGGGAAGCGCAATCAAGACCGTAGAGGAAGCTGTCCGGGAATGAAAAGCGTGATTCCCATCAATAGATGCCTTCTTTCTTCAATAATCCGTGGAGTTTAGGGTCGATAATGTCCTCGAACCTGCAAGGCGTTGCCAGCTTGCCGTCTTTAAGCGCTATATCTGACATGGATCTCCAGTGGTTAATTCCATCCCTGATGAATACATGCGGTTCGATGAATTTCCAGCGTGTTTTCAGGATATTGAAAACAATATCATAAATTCCGTGCAGTTCAGCATCGATTATCTGGCGGCACTTATTCACAGTTTCATCCTCAAGCCGGACATGATCCGGTTCTCCCTCCGGCCTCCGTATCACTCCCAACGCATGATCCAGCCGCCTCCTCGCCTCCCGTATCACTTCCAATGCATAAATCGCAGATATCGCCTCGATAGCGTGCGTTACGCCAATCGTGATGTCCCGGTATTTCGCGGCTTCCAGGAATTTCGTTAGGTCTATGCCATATATTTCGAAGAATACCGTATTCCTACCCGAGACCTGGTAGTTCGCCTCAGGGTGCGGTATCAGGATGCCCGCGTCAGCCATGTAGGCCGCAAGACTGTTCAGTTCCGGGTTCATTCTACGTTCAATACCATTCGCTTCCTCGATGAATTGCGCTCCTGTATTATCCCCGCTTCTGGCAAGCTCGTGATACGCACGCCCGTAATACGTGCGCATGGCGTTCCCGCGTCTTTCAATCACTCCGTTGTCGTCACTTACAAAATCAGAATAAACTGCGGTATGTATCCCGTTATGTCCAGTCCAGACTCTCAGCTCGGAAACATTGACGAAGTGCGCAGGAAAGAGTGTTCTCGCAGCTCTCAATGCCAGGAATTTTTCAATATGGTACGAGACTTCATGTTGCTTCGGTGTATACAATCTGCCATACTTGTACCATAAACCGAACTCCTGTCCCATTCGCGTCTCGTCCTTCGCATCGACTGTCTGCACCCTCTCCACCATGCCGTCGTATTGCGGCAAAGATGCGGTATGCAGCCGCCTTACAGTAGCCTCATCGCCCCTGCATATCGTCTCGCGCTTGGCGCGGACTCGGGATGCGTATTTTATGAGCATGTGTTATAATCTATGGCAAAATGTTTATAAAACGCCATGTACCACGCACTCCACCCTGGCCGGCGGAGGAACCGGTTCTGCCCAAGGATTGATTTTTATACCATGCTGTGCTAGTCTATACGATTCCGACCAGAGGGATAACAGATGGCTGCAATATCAAGCTACAAGATGTACATATTCGCTTCGTTGGGCCTGGGCCTTATCGGCGCCCTTTTCTCCTTCATGTCAGGGGGGAGCATATTCGTGCTTATCGGCGCCTTCATGTGCTGCATGGGCTCGGTCTTCGCCGCGCTTTTCTGGAAATACGGCTACATCCTGGTGCCGCTCATCACCCAGAGGACGAACATAATCATGATGAGCGACCTGGGCTATGAGATCCCGCCTTCGCAGGACGTCATAGTGAAGAGCGCGAACGGCGTGTTCTACGCCTCGTCCTTCCTCGGCCTGAGCATATACGAATCAGCGACCGAGAAGAGCAGCGAGGAGACTATCGCCTACAGCCAGTTCTTCGAAAGGGCGATATCCAACATAAAATACGTGACCAAGATAGCGTACATGCTTTACGTGGAGGATGTGGGCGAGAAG
>JACCLJ010000128.1 GCA_013425425.1 Microcaldota archaeon | reverse complement strand
TCTGGGTCTTGCCTGATTTGATTCCGGCCAAAACACCGCTTTTCTAGAAGTCGCCCAAATCATATGCGGCATAACCTGCAGATTGCAATTTCTGTTTTCCCTCTATTTTTCTGGCAACCATTCCGAATTTCATGCCTTCAGGCAATCCGGGAACGTATCCTGCTTTAGTTTGCAATTCCTTGAGGATGCCCAACGCTTCATTATAGCCCAAATCGCTCCATTTGAGTTCAAATGCATATACCTCCTTTTCGCTTTTGCCAATCAGGTCTATTTCATATGCGTTTTCCCCTTTTCTGGCGTTTAGTATCTTGCCCCACTGCCGTTTCGCTTCAGTCAGCCCGAGTTTGCCGGTTAAAAATTCAGTTGCAACCCTTTCGAAAGCCTTCCCATAAACAGTATTTAAGTTCCTTTTCAGGTTGTGGATGAATTCCGGTTTTCTGGCGACGTAATCGGAATATTTTTTGTATATCCCTGAAAACCAGAATTGAATAAGTGGATGTTTTATCCGGTAAATTCCCCTCTTTCCTCTGAAAGGCATTTCAAACTCAATCAATTCGAAGTGGTCGCGCAGCTCTTTTATCTGCCGGGTTAGGGATGTCGGACTCGTGTTAAGATAACTGGCAATTGTCGAGATAGTATTGTTTCCGTTTGCTATCGCCTCCAGAATGGAATAGTAAATGCCGCTCCTTCCGCCAAATTCCTGTGCCAGTATAGTATTGACTTCATCTTCTAAGGGTGCATCCTTTACAAGCAGTAAAGAATCCATTATCTCTTCTGCTTTCTTGCCCTGAAGCCCGAAATCTTCCATAGCAACGTAGTATTTGGGATATCCGCCGAATATGCAGTAAACCATTATCAGGTCCTCCCTGGCCAGTTTAAGTTCCCTTCCCAATTCAAAACAGGAACCGAGGCTTAAAGGCTCAAGTTTGATGCCTTTTTTTATTCTGCCGTAAAGCGGTTCCTTGGAGCTTTTGAACAGTTTTTTCATCAAGCCTATCAGAGAACCGGACAGCAGTATCAGGCCTGGCTTATCTTCGTGCAGGTCTATGTTTTTCTGCATTATCCCGAATATGCCGGGTTCGACGAAGCCGAAGTTCTGAAACTCGTCAAAAACAACCGGCGGCATATCGCGTTTCATCAAAACATCAAAGAATCTATCCCAGGAATCCAGAGCTTCAAGCTCTCCGAGTATTTTGTTTTGGCGAAGAATCTCCTGGTATTCGTTCAGGAGGTCCGCGGACGTTTTATTCTTATTGACGAAGAAGTAAACCCCCCTAGCCTTAAGGAATTCGAGCAATAGCCGGGTTTTTCCCACCCGCCTCAAACCGTAAAGCGCAATAACGAAAAGCTTCTTTTTTGAGAGCATTTCAATGTCCTTTAGCGAACGCATTTCGGCTTCTCTGTCAATAAACTTCATAGCATTCACCAACTGAATTATTCAGTAAGTGAATATATTTAAAAGATTATGCTTTTGGACCCTTCCTCGGAACTTTTTCCGTCGAGACTGAAGACTCGAGACTTTATCATTGTCAGACCGCCCGTAAAATCACGCGGACGCGAGCTTTTTCCTCATCCTCTCGAGCCATGCCTTCTCCCGTATCCTCTTTATCGGCACCTGCTCGGCCATCTTCGCAAGCGGAGTGCTTCCGCCCCGCGTCCATCCCCTCCCCTTTTTCAGCGAGGACACGAAATCGGGATTGGTCAGCATGATGTGCCTTATTATCCTGTCGATGCGGTTCTTTTCGGCCTCGGCGTTCTCAAGGTTCTTCTTTGCCGTGTATTCGGCTCCGGTGCCGCGCCCCGCCGCTTTTTCATAAGCGTTCCTTTTTTCCTCAGCCGCAAGCTCGGCCATCCTGCGCTTTGCGATGAGCGCCTGCAGCGGGCCGGCAACAAGCGGGCTGCCTATGATCACCGCCCAGCCCTGCTTCCTGCGTTCAACATCCATCTTCCTGATAATCTCCTTGGCATACTGGCGCTCAAGGTCAGGAATTACGACGTCTCGCAGGAATATTTCGAGAGGGCGATTTCCATAAGCAGGAAGCCGGAATATCTCTGGATGCAGGGCATGGCGCACATGGAAATCCTTGAAATAGAGGATGCGGTGGAGACGTTCGGCCGCCTGCTGGAAATAGACCCCGACAGCCTCGCGGGCAATTTCTATACGGCCATAGGGTACCTTCTTCTCGGAGACCCGCAATGCGGCAAATACATTAGAAAAGCGTATAAGATTGACAGGAAAAGGACGAAGCAGCTCCTGAGGAATTTTTTCGATGCCTTCATCGGAAGTTCCCCGGAAACCGGCAGGGGCGTCAAGGCGAAAATAGAAAAAGAACTGTCGGAATTGTAGCAGGCCGCCCCGTCAATCTTTGTTGCGGTCGTAGGTTCTGGGTCTTGCCTGATTTGATTCCGGCCAAAACACCGCTTTTCTAGAAGTCGCCCAAATCATATGCGGCATAACCTGCAGATTGCAATTTCTGTTTTCCCTCTATTTTTCTGGCAACCATTCCGAATTTCATGCCTTCAG
>JACCLJ010000035.1 GCA_013425425.1 Microcaldota archaeon | reverse complement strand
GAGATCGCCGGCGCACGTGAGGCTGGCCGGGCCGGAACCTATGACCGCTATTCTCTTGCCTGTTGCCTTTGGAAGCTCGACTGGTTTGAATCCCTTTTCCCTCTGGTGATCAGAAACGAACCTTTCAAGATGGCCTATCGCGAGGGGGTCTCCAATTTTTCCCAGCGTGCATCTGCCTTCGCATTGCTTCTCGTAAGGGCAGACTCTTCCGGATATCGCAGGAAGGTTGTTCCTTTCCCTTATCTTGACTATCGCCGAATCGAAATCGCCGCCGGACACGGCCTTCACAAAAGCCGGGATGTCTATGCTCACGGGGCAGCCTTCGACGCAGGATTTGCGCGCGCACTGCAGGCATCTTTTCGCTTCATCTATGGCCGTTTGCCTGTCGTACCCCGCCGCGACCTCCCTGAAATTCCGGACCCTTTCCTTGGGATCCTGCTCGGGCATTTTATGTTTTTTGTTTTTCACATCCACAGACATCGCCTCTCGATTTTACTGCCTTCTTTTCTTCCTCCAGGAACCTGTTGTTCCTGAGCATCAGGTTGTCGAAATCGACGAAGCTGGCGTCGAACTCAGGACCATCGACGCAGGCGAACCTGACCTTGCCGTCCACCGTCACTCTGCAGCAGCCGCACATGCCCGTGCCGTCGACCATTATGGTGTTCAAACTAACCATGGTTTTTATGCCGCGACGCTTTGTCACATCGGAAACGATCTTCATCATTATCGGCGGACCTATCGCTATAACGCGGTCTATTTTTTTGCCGTCATCCAGCAGTTTCTGCAGGACGTCGCTGACGAAGCCTTTCTGCCCGTAAGAGCCGTCGTCAATCGCCACGTACAGCTCATCGCTCACGCTTTTTATTTCTTCCTCGAAGACCAGCATGTCCTTGCTTCTCGCCCCTATGATGCATATCACGTGATTTCCGGCTTTCCGCATCTCCCTGGCGATGGGATATACGGGAGCGATGCCTACCCCGCCTCCAATGCAGGCGACCGTCCCGAATTTCTCTATTTCCGTGTGATTCCCGAGCGGGCCGACAAAATTCATTATGCTTTCCCCTGCCTTCATGCGGGAAAGTTCCCCGGTCGTCTTCCCGACCGGCTTGAAAACAATGGTTACCCTTCCCTTGTCGCGATCAAAATCGGCAACGCTCAGAGGGATCCTCTCCCCCCCTTCCCTGATTCTCAGCATGACGAAATTCCCGGGCATTATCTTTTTCGCCACAGCGGGGGCTTCGATTTCCAGAAGTTGCGTGTCCTTTGCGACTTTTTCGTTCCTTATAATCTTGTACATAATACAATCCCTGAAATCGTTATTTTCTGGTTTTCTGAAATTGTTATTTCCACTGGAAAACTTAAATACGTTACACCCAGTACGGCTTCTTGAGCCATTTGAAAATGGAATAAACCGCCAGGTGGCCTTCGCCGATCGCTTCCGGTATCCTTTTAAGCCTGCCCGTCACGTCGCCGGCCGCGTAGAAGCCCTCGACGTTCGTCCTCATCTCGTCATCCACGAGTATCTTGTCTTCCTCTGTCTTGACTCCGAGGCTTTTCAGGAAATCCAGGCTGAAAACAGAGCCTATACACACAACGATGTTGTCAACCTCGAGAATACGCTCCTTATTCGTTTTGTTGTTCATCACTTTTACCTTTTCTATCTTTTCCTTTCCGGCGATCTCCTTCACCTCTGTGTCGAAAAGAACCTCGACGCTCGAACGCTTTATCTCTTCCTGGGTCTTGTTCATCGCCCTGAACTCGCCCTTCCTGTGGGCGAGATACACCTTCGCATTGGCCTTGTCCAGAACGAGCGCCGATTCCAGCGCCGTATCGCCGCCACCGACGATGAGGACGTTTTTCCCTCTGTAATGCTCCGGGTCGGCTATGGAGTACTGGATGTTCGGATTGTCCTCCCCGGGAATTCCCAGCTTCCTTGGCGTTCCGGACGTACCGGATGCGAAGAGGACGGCTTTCGTCTCGTAAACCCCCTTGTCCGTCCTTACTTTGAACGTTCGCTTTTTTCCGTCCCTTTTTATCCCGGTCATCCTTTCGCCTTCGTGTATTACCGCCCCTTCCTTCCTGGCGTGGCTTGTCATCCTCTCCGCAACCCCCTTGCCGCTCACGCCAAAGAAACCGATGAACGAATCGACCTCCTTCCAGGGATAGACGTGAACGGGAACCCCCCCGGCTTCACCGGCTTCCAGAACAAGATGCTTCAGCCGCAGGTAGCAGGCGGTCAGTGCGGCCGAGAGGCCGGCAGGGCCTGCCCCGACAATTATGAGATCGTAAATCATATTTAATAAATAAATCTTGCTTCTTATATAATTTAACCGCGTAATTTTAACCGCGCCAGTGACAAGATGGGAAAACAAAATTCTACGTTATCGGAAAAACCGAAGAGCCAAGTCAGGCTCCTCATGAAAATGCCGATAAGGGCGTACGACCCGGTTTCTCCTGCTCGAGCCACTTCCTCGAGCCGAATATGGGCAAGAAGCGGAACTAGCGCACGATAGCCGCTTATAAAAGTTGGTTTTAAATCTCTCACAATGTATATCTCGCCCGTGCTTGACAAGGTAGTCGGAGATTTGCTGAAATCTTCAGCCGAATTTCCATGGCCCAAGGATGAACCGAAATACAGGGATAGCTGGGTCACAGCCGTTAAGCGAGACCCGGCCATGCTAAGAGAAAGCGCTATAACGTACGGAGAAGGCGTCGCCTGCTTCTTTTACGACCTGGAAAACCTGGGAAACAGCATGTCTTTTATAAGGGAAGGTGAGCTGCCGGATGTGCTGAGGAGGGTTAATGGTGGAATGGATGCGTACAGGCATAACTTCAAGGAATTAAGGCGGGGGCTGGAGCGAATAAAGGCAATATTGAGCGTGTCGCATCCTGGTAATATCAGTATGGATGACCTGCGCGGCATAGCCCGCTCGCAAATAATTTACAGGGAAGGCCAGCACGACATCGGTAATATCGTCCCCCTGAACTATTATACGCCGGGTGACATCGATGAAAAGTCGAAGGGAATGATTTTTCAAATCGGAACGCATCTTGCGCACGTCGGAAAGGGCGGCGCGAATGTGATGGAGACGGACGGCGGCCTTACGTCCGAATGCTCGCTCAGGCATCGTTTTGCCGATAAATTAAGGGATTTTTTTGACTCGATGATAGAGGGAGGGCTGCAAATCGAATATGACGGATATGCCGGAGAACATGTCGTAATTAAAGCGGACGAGGGAAATCTTTACAGGTGCTTCTACAATCTCGCAGCGAATGCCGTGGATAAGGATAGAGGCGGAGCGACGCGGTTGATGATATCGGCATCGCGAAGGGATCGGTATAACGTCATCGAGGTTGCTGACAACGGAAAGGGGCTTCCGAATAGAAAAGCTATATTTCACTATGGAAAAAGCGGAGCAGGAGGAAGCGGTTTGGGTCTTTTCATAACGAGCCAAATCGTCGAAGCACACGGAGGAACAATAACAGCAGTAGGGCGCAACAACGACCCGACATACAACGGGGCAAAGTTTACCATGAGGCTTCCGGTGGTCCAGAAAGACCGTATTCATTACCCGACCATGTTTTAGCCGGTAAAATCCGCGCGATGCGTGCCGTTTGCCGGCTTCGCCGGCCTGCTCCCTTTTATTTGCGCGCCGAGGGGCAGCCCGGAAGCGAAAAGACAGGAAGATTTATACAAAGTAACAAAGGCTTCAGCCGTGAGGACAGAGAATTTCGATCCGAATTGGAAACCCAAATTGAAATGACTAATCCCGGGGAATTTTTCTATTTTCTTTATTTATCTAAGTATAAGTTATAAGTGCGCCAAGAGAAGAGTTCTGTGTCTCATTCGCTTTTACTATTTCTCCTGTCAGCTTTCTTGCTCCTCCACAGGATGTAGAATCCCAGCAGCACTATGACGAAATAAGCCGCGCTTATGGTGGGGGATGGCGACGGTTTATAAAATATGAAAAGCAGGAATGTTACGATAACTGCTCCTACT